>CALGNN010000250.1 GCA_937961455.1 uncultured Saprospiraceae bacterium | reverse complement strand
CGGTGCCACTTTCCTTAGTCCTGTTCTTTCTGAAGGAGAACATCCTTACTATTGCACTCCTCATGGAAATCCTGGGGGAGAAGGCATGTCTGGGACTGTATTTGTTTTACCTCCTTGTAATGCTGATGGTGAGGTAATTATCCAATTATCTTTCGATGTGATCAGCAATGGTACTTCCGGTTTTAATGTCCTTGTTGACGGCAACGTTGCAGGTGTCTTTGATTATGTCCCCGGAGCTCAGCAAATGGCTGATGTATTCGTTGCTGGGGATGGAAATTCTCATACAATCGAAGTTATTGATTTAGATAATCCTAATTGCGCAGCAAGTACACAAATAATAACTGCTGATTGTAATGGTGGAGGAAACCCACAATGCGATCTCAATCTTTCTGCAGCGCTAGCTGGTTCATGTGATCCTAATGGGAATATTCCTGTTGAGCTTTTGATACAAGCAGCGGATCAGGGTAGTCAATTCAACTTATTTGTTGATGGAGCTCTTTCTGGTTCTTTTCCTTATCAAGGTAGTATGACTACCCTCGTTATTGATGTGCCCGGTGACGGACAAAATCACAGCTTTAGTATTACTGATGATGTCGATCCCAATTGCACAGCAAGTGCTTCTTTAGTTTTGCCTGATTGCAATGCTCAATGTTCGATAGAAGATATCTCTGTTACTTTTCCAGAAAATAAAAAACATATCATCCTTGTGGAAGATTTCAAATTTACTCCTGATAGTATCCAAATCTTAGTAGGAGATACAGTGTTTTTTGATTGGGTAGGAACTGTTCCGCACACAGCAACTTCAAGTGATACGTCTGGACTTGATGTTTACGATAGTGGACTTCTAGGACTAGGAGCAAATTTCCAACATGTTTTTCGTTCTAGCGGTGAGCATATTTTTTATTGCAAGCCTCATGGAACCCCGCAAGGAGAAGGTATGGCTGGGGTGATTGTCGCAAACAGTTTATGCATTGATTCTAGTATCATTGCCCAATTAGGTTTCAGTTATCAAGGAACCTCAGATCTCGGCTTTAGTATTAATGTTGATGGTGTCGAAATTGAAGAAAGTCCATTAGCCTTTGACCCGAGTAGTAGTATAAATACCCAAATTTCCGTTCCAAGTGACAACGAAACTCATGTATTGGAGATTATTGATTTAGGAAATTCTTCTTGTACAGGACAAATTACATTTGAATCCATGTCATGTCAAGATTCTTGTTTAGCTTCCTTTAATGTAATTGAGGAAAATTTGGAAATAACCTTTATTAACACTTCTAGTGGAACAAATCAAAACACCAATGTCTTTTGGGATTTTGGTGATGGCACCATGCAAAGTAATCTTGATACTGTGGTACATCAATTTGAGCTTGGCATATTTACTGTTTGTTTAGAAATAGAAGGTGCAAATTGTAATTCTATTACATGTGAAGCGATTGACTTAAGTGATCCTTGTCTTGAAATGAGTCCTTACTTTAGTTATGAAATTAATTCGCCTTTTGAAGTTTTGTTTTCTGACGAATCTTCTGGAAATCCAGATTCTTGGTTGTGGGGCTTTGGAGATGGACAAACTTCTACTTTGCAGCATCCAGTTCATCTATATGATTCTATTGGTATCTATAATGTTTGTTTATTAATACAAGATTCAAATAATAACTGTACGAAAAGTTTTTGCGATAGCATCGATCTAAATATTACAACTATCGCGAGAACCGATGACTATACATCAATACGCGTTTTTCCAAACCCATCTTTAGAAAATAATGAAATTTGGGTCGATGGATTTTTAGACAAAGATGTTGGTAAAATGGGACGTATCGTATTAAATGATATCAGTGGTAGGATTGTTATGCAACAAGCAATCAAAATTGAAAAACGTATAAATATAAATCCTACCCTTCAATCAGGATTATATTTTTTAATGATACAGAGCCATGACCAATTTTACAAGGCAATGGTAATTATTCAATAGCAATTTAAAACGAGTTCAGTCTGAAAATTTATCTGTTTAGATTCTATGCCAAGAATTATTAAAATATTATCCTCAACTTTAAAATTCAATAAGGGTTTTATGAAAATTGAAACTTCAAACATGCTATTCTTTTTTTTCATTGTTATAATGAGTATTACAATAGCATGTAAGCATGACCCTTTTGTTCCGGTAGTAGACATGCATGACGATATGATGCAGGATACTACTATGATGGATACTACTGTTTTGGAAAATCCTTGTGATACTAATATTATATATTTTAATAAAGATGTACTACCCTTACTAAAAGGAAACTGTGCATACAGCGGATGTCATGATGCAGCAACAGCATCTGATGGTGTTATTTTAGACAATTACGAAGCGGTAATCTCCACAGGAGAGGTAAGTCCATTTAATTTAAGTGAATCAGAATTATATGAAGTTCTTATCGATGATGATCCTGAAGATGTCATGCCACCAAGTGGTAAATTAGATAATGATCAAATTGCACTTATTGCATCATGGATATTGCAAGGAGCAGATAATTTAAACTGTGATGAATTTATTGGTGAATGCAATACAGAAAATGTGAGTTACGAATTATTTGTTGCTGAAGTATTTAAGACACAATGCAATGGCTGTCATGATAGCAATGTAGCAAGTGGTGGAATCATTACGGATAATTATGAATCTGTAAAAAGTATTGTTGATTCAGGTAGACTTTTCGGGACTATAAATTGGGATAATGGATTTAGTAATATGCCTAAGAATCAAGAAAAACTAGACTCATGTACCATTGTAAAAATAAAATCTTGGATTGATGAAGGTGCTTTGGACAATTAAAATCATTCTTTTACTTGTAGTCCTCTCAGGATGCTATTATGATGTTGAGGAAGTTCTATATCCAAGTACAGGGTGTGATACTTTAGACATTAGTTTTAACAAAGATATTGTCCCCATCATTGAAGTAGCTTGTTACGCATGCCATAGTGCTGAAGCCAATTTTGCAAACATCACTTTAGAGGGTTATGAAATGCTTTCAATTTATGTCGCCAATAAAAAACTTATTGGTTCTATAAAGTATGAAGCAGGATTTTCTCCAATGCCTAAAGGTGCTGCAAAATTACTTGATTGTGAAATTGAAAAAATTGAAAGTTGGATAAATAATGGCGCATTAAATAATTAAAATGAGAAAACCCGTTGTATATATTAGTTTATTGCTGGCCTTGATTATTGGATATTTTGCTTGGACAAATGCCATGGCTCCTCATGCGTCTCTTGCCAAGAGTCCTATTGATTTTGTTTTGTCTCCTGAAGAATTATTGTTGGCATTTGAAGAAGATGAAGAGACAGCAAATAAAAAATATCTTGATAAGGTAATTGAAGTTTCTGGTAAAGTGGTGAAAACTGAAGAATCAAACGGTAAAACTAGTATTTACTTAGATGCCAACAATCCGCTTTCAAATATAATTTTTCAATTAGAGAAATCTGAAGAAGAAATAAAGCTAGGAGATCAAATAAAACTAAAAGGAATCTGTACAGGCTACCTTTTGGATGTAATTCTTGTAAGAGCCATAAAAATATAAATATGAAATTTTACTTCTTTTTATTCTTAATGTTTTTGACTTCTATTGAATTAGATGCACAAAAGTTATTTAGCAAAACTGCGCAAATATCCTTTTTTAGTTCTACTCCGATAGAAGATATCGAAGCTATAAGCAACACTGCAAATACGGTTTGGGATGTTGAATCAGGTAAAATGCAATGGGCCGTTCTCATTAAATCCTTTGAATTTGAAAAGGCACTTATGCAAGAACACTTTAATGAAAATTATATGGAGAGCAGTAGTTTTCCTAAGGCAACATTTAAAGGAGCACTTGTAAATCCTTCTCAACTAAATCTTGATAAAAATGGCAATTATGAAGTTGATTTAAAAGGTAAACTTACCATTCACGGAGAAACGCAAGATATACAATGTAAGGCGCTTTTTGTTGTTGAAGGAAAGCGGGTAAATGCAAGTTCAAGTCTTGTTGTATTGGTAGAAGATTTTGGAATTGAGATACCATCTATTGTTAGAGAAAACATTGCAAAAGAAATTACCATTAATGTAAAGGTTGACTATGCAATCTTGGATTAATCATATAAGAATTTTATTTCTCTTTCTTTTAAGCATCATTTCAACCCATACAATGATAGCTCAAGAAGATGAAGAAGATTTATTAGCCTTGTTGGACCAAGAAGAAGTTATAGACTATACCATCGCAACTTTCAAAACGAATAGAATCATCAATCTTCACTCAACAGAAAACACTTCTAAAGGAGTTCTTGATATTAAAATTTCACATCGTTTTGGTTTTATAAGTGGGGGGCTATACGAATTATTTGGCATAGATCAAGCTAGCATAAGAATTGGTGGTGATTATGGAGTAACGGATCGATTTATGATTGGTGCAGGAAGAAGTAGTTTTGAAAAAACTTACGATGGGTTTTTAAAATACAAAATTCTCAAACAAAGTACAGGAAGTAAAACCATGCCTCTTTCCGCATCCTTCTTTGCCAGTACTGCAGTGAAAACCATAAATTTTCAAAATCCAGATAGGGAAAATTATTTGTCATCAAGGTTCTATTATACTTTTCAATTGTTATTGGCTAGAAAATTCAGTGAATCATTGAGCATTCAATTAACTCCAGGAGTAGTCCACAGAAATCTGGTCAAAACGATAGAAGAGTCAAACGATGTTTACCATATCGGTTTTGGTGGTAGAATGAAATTAAATAAAAGGACCTCAATAAATCTTGAATATATCTATGTTTTACCAAATCAATTAAATCCTGGATATGTCAATTCTTTAAGTGTCGGATTTGATATAGAAACAGGAGGCCATGTATTTCAGTTACATTTTACAAACAGTACTTCAATGATTGAAAAAGGATTTATTACAGAATCTATTGGTCAATGGGAAAAGGGTCAAATTCATTTTGGATTTAATGTAAGTAGAGTTTTTACTCTCAAAAAACGTCACTAATAAACAGTGATTATTAAAAAAGCCAAGTTTTATTCTCATTAAACTCAGACTAAAATAAAAGTATTTAAATTTCAATTAAGTATTATTCAGATATAAATAAGGCCCTAAAAACCATAATTTTTAAGTGCCTTAAATTAGCATATTAAATGTACTAAAGACTCAAACTTTGAAGTTCACTTTTCAAACTAGCCGCATCCTTAAAACCCTTCATCACTTTTACCGTTTGCAGATCCGTATTTAAGACCACTAAAGAAGGATAGGACAATTTTCCATTTAATAATTTGACTGCTAACTCATTCACCCCTCTTTTCGCAGCTTTGCGATATTCATAAGTTTCTCCATTAAAGTAGATGGGTTCTTTGTGTTCAGCATCTAATTTTACCATGGTGAAATTTTCATTGAGATACTTAATCATTGTCGCATCTCCAAAAGTGTTTTGATCCATCTTTTTGCACCATCCACACCATTCGGTATAAATATCTACAATAATGGGTTTGCTTGATTTAAGTTCATCCAAATCAGATATGCCATACCATGAAATAGATTCCGCATTTAATATTTTATCCGTTTTTGATGGGTGGCTGTCATGAGTTACAAAACTTTGAGCACCCACTAATACAATAGCTATAGATAAAATATAGCCAAGACCTTTTACAAAATTCATATTTACTTTTTTAAGTTAAAAATTTGATACGATGCAAAAATTCGCATGTTGGTGGGCATTTTCAACTTATAGTGGATGGGAAAAGAGTGTCAAACAGGGTGGAAAAAGGTTCTACACCCCTATAAATCCATATGTTTTGTTTTTAGAATGGCTTCATTTCTAGATTTTACCTCCAATTTTGAATAGATCTTATTGATGTGAGATTTTACTGTGCTGAGTTCCACAAAGAGTTCGCTAGCTATTTCCTTATTGGATTTACCACTAGCTATCGCCTTTAATATTTTCTTTTCTTGGTTCGTAAATTCTACAACTTTATGGACAGATGTTGAATCCTTGCTAAGGGCTTTCTTTAGCTTTTTATTTTGATAAAACATGAACCCACAAATTCCTAATAAGGCAGCTATGATGAAATAGGGCCAATTTTTTTGTTTGGTAAAATCACCACTATGGTAATGTAATTTTCTCTCAAAATTTAGTGTATAGGGATGATGAGGAAATGCTTCTTTTAATCGATCCAAAAAAGCTTCATATTGATTTTGGTGCAAATCAAAATAAGTGTTCATGTCCGAATTAATTAATGCTGCGAGCGAAGCTAAAGGATTGCTGCATGAGTCCGCATAATTAAATAAATCTCGATTCAGTTTGTCTTGGGAGAACCGCAATTCAGAAGGGAATTTTATTTCATAAAATAAATAGCCAGGATACACCAATTGATTTAAGTGTTTCATGCTCTGATTATCTTCATCTCCATTTATACTATAATCGCCGAAAGGCGCAAAGCTATTATCATCGGCTTCGATCTTTAGTTTGCTGTTGTTATTTAAAATAAGATGAACGTAATTATGGTCATCGCCACCTACGAATAAACAGGCATTAAATTCTGAATGCTCTTCTTTAATAACATATAGTTTATAAAATTGGCTATAGGCGGGAAGATTATCTCCTTCCAAAACAAAGCTTCCATCCGCTTCTATGTTTGCAACATTAATAATGTGATCTACACTAGCTGCATGATAATCATCAAGATGATCTATGGTTGCTAAAAAAATTAAATGCTGCCAGTCTCCATCGAGGTTCACCTTGCCTTCTATCACATAAGCTCCTTGCAAAAGGCCAGTTGCAATAAAGTAAAGGCTAATTACTAAACTGATTTTAAGGAATCGCATAGAGCAATTTAATAATGAACCCACATTAAGATAACTTTTCATTCTACAATTAACCTATTCTTAACAAGCCAGAAATATGATTAAAATTAACTACGCTTACTGCTATAATATATTTAATAACACCATCTTTATAAAATGGCTTTAATAGAAAAACTTCAAGATCGAGCAGATTCAAAATGCGAACTTTGTAAATCAGAAAGTACTTTGGCAATTTATACCGTCGCGCCATTTACAGAAGCGAAGATGGACCAAAGTGTTCTTCTGTGTGAAACTTGTATTAAACAAAATGATGATCCTGATTCAGCGGAGCCCAATCATTGGAGGTGTTTGAATGATAGTATGTGGAGTGAGCACGATCCGGTGAAGGTCTTAAGCTATCGAATGCTTCATCACTTATCTGGTGAAGGATGGACCCAAGAACTATTGGATATGATGTATTTAGAAGAAGACGTTGAAAAGTGGGCTAAGCAAGGATTGGTAGATTCTAAGGTCATTCATAAGGATGCCAATGGAGCCACCCTTCTGTCTGGTGACAATGTGGTATTGATTCAAGATTTAAATGTTAAGGGTGCTAACTTTACCGCTAAAAGAGGAACAGCTGTAAGGCGCATTACTTTAGTAAAGGATAATGCAGAACATATTGAAGGAAAAATCAATGGTCAACATATTGTGATTTTGACTAAATATGTCAAGAAGAAGGTTTAAAAAATCTACTCATTCATTTATAAATTTATTGCAAAGTATAATCCTGTACTAAGCCATATACAACTGAATTAATTAGGCACTGATGAAAAGCTATTGTTATTACTTTGCCATAATAATTTATCATTCACATTGATATCTCCAGATAAATTAAAATCAGCTGAATTATAAATAGCAAACTGATTATTTTCAGTTTCCCATATTACTTTGTCATTTACATTGATATCTGTATCGGCAGTAGCACTACCTTGTTGATCACCATTACCACCGTACATAGCAAAGTATGCTTGACCAGACATTGATTGTACTTGTTTTTGACTTGCCCCTAATCCAAAAAAGTCTTTATAACTATCATTTTTTGTAAAATCAAAATTCACTATTCCTCCATTTGCAAGCACCTTGGTTGGAGACATAACTATGAGGTGATTTCTATGTTCTACAACAATATAAAACTCATCTTCAGTAATACCGCAACAATCAAAAGAATCCATTAATTGAACCGTACCATCTTTTAATAGCAGTCCCGCCGCTTTGCATAGTTCACTTGATTTTTGTTCGTTCGTCCTTAGCGAAACTAATACCCAATCAACAGCATTGGATGGATAATTAGCATCTTCATTGAGCGCTATATTTTGACTATCAAAGTTATCGCCTTCTGTTCCAGAATAATTCCATGGAGCTGATACATAAGGATGCCCTGGAGGGAAATATATATTTCCAAAGAAAGGATCAATCCTTAACTGACCTGGTAATAGCCTTAAATCGTTCAATGAAGTTCTCATTTCATCTCCGTATTCAAAATCACTTTCTAATACCAAAAGGGATCCCTCAAGAAATACTTTCACTTGTGGAACAATACATAATTGAAATCCATCATTCCCTCCAAATGTCACTTGCCCATCAACTGTTGAAATAAAGCTTGGGTTATCTCCTTCGGTTTGAACACTTCCTAATGGATAATCAGGATCACTTTCATTTATTAAAATTGTGGTAAGACCTTCCGGCACTGTTGCACACCAAACCCCATCACTATTTGTTGTAACAGTTTGAGTGTTGCCTAATACATCCGTAACTAAAACATCAACATCAATTATCCCTGGCTCACCAGGATCTTGCGTACCATTTGAATTATTATCAAAATATATGGTTCCACATGTTACACTTTGAACGATGTAACCATCAGTTCCTCCATCAATATATTCTCCTTCTATGGCAATGACGAAATTTGGATTTATGCCTTGTGATTGTACTGCTCCCAATGGAAAATCTGGATCATCTTCCATTACTAAAATAAAAACACTTCCTGCAACTACTTCTGCACAGTAATATCCGTTAATGTCTGTTTCAACAATAAATGGAACATTGCTTTCATCAGCTATTGTTACATCTACAAATGGAATTCCGTCTTCATTTGGATCCATTATACCATTCCCGTTTGAATCTAAATATACTCTTCCGCAAACACCAGGAGGCACAAAATAACCATCTTCACCACCAGCAGTTAATTGTCCTGTTACTATTGTTGCAAAGGTAGGATCTTCTCCTTCTGTTTGAATTGCACCAATTGGAAAATCTGGATCATTTTCATCCACGTCAATGGTTATATCTCCAGGCGGTAAAATTGCACACCATACACCATTCAAATCTCCGTCAGGATCAACTAATGTTTCAATTGTGTATATGTTACCATCTTCGTGGCTTATTATGATATTTACTAAAGGTAAATCTGGTTCCCCAATATCTTGGGTTCCATTTTCATTTGAATCAATATATAGATGTCCACACACTTCTCCATTATAACTAAATCCGTCTGTACCCGCATCTACTATTTGGTTAAATAAAGCAATTACTGTATTCGGGTCATCGCCTTCTGTTTGAGCCGTTCCCATCGGAAAATCTGGATCTGTTTCATCGATGTCGACGATCACGCTACCAAGTATTACTTCAGCACAATAATTTCCATTTGCATTACTATTAACCGTTTGAGTAAGTCCTTCACTATTTGTAATGATTACATCTATATTTTTTAGATCAGGCTCATTATTTTCTTGTGTGCCATTCCCATTGGAATCTAAATATATATGCCCACAAATTTCTCCTAATAAAACAAATCCATCTATTCCTCCATCAACCTCCTGTCCTGCAATAGCAAGTACTGTATTTGGGTCATCACCTTCTGTCTGTGTACTGCCTGTTATGAAATCAGGATCCGTTTCATCAATATCAATCGTTATTAAGCCAGGCGGAACACTGACACACCATAATCCGTTCAGATCACCATCAGGATCGACTTGAGTCGTAGCTATATACTGTGTTCCATTTTCATCTGTGATTACTACATCAACTAATGGTAGTTCTGGCTCTCCTGCATCTTGTTGACCATTACCGTTGGTGTCTTCATATAAAAGTCCACAAACAGTTCCATAAATACTATATCCATCATTTCCTGCATCAATAGTTTGACCAAGAACAGCAATAACAATAGTAGGATCATCTCCTTCTGTTTGAATAGCCCCAGATGGAAAATCTGGATCTGTTTCATCGACATCCACAGTTATGGGTCCTGGAGGAACGTCTATACAGTAATCTCCATTTACATCTGTAAAAATCGTTTGTGATAGTCCATTCGCGTCTAGAATTATGATGTCAACATTTGGTAAATTTGGTTCTGATCCATTCTGCGTGCCGTTACCATCGGTATCTAAATACAAATGCCCGCAAAGGGTGCTAAATATACTATAACCGTCAGTCCCTCCATCTATTAATTGACCAGCGATAGCAGTAACCATATTGGGATCTTCGCCTTCTGTTTGTGTACTTCCTGTTAAAAAATTCGGATCTGATTCATCGACATCAATCGTTATTTCGCCTGGTGGAACGTTCACACACCAAACACCATTCATAGAACCATCAGGATCGACTTGGGTGGTTACTGTGTATTGCATACCATTCGCATCTGTAATTATCACATCAATAAAAGGCATATCTGGTTCTCCAGCATCTTGTTGACCATTTCCATTAAAGTCATTGTAAATCAATCCGCATACTTCTCCATAAATGCTGAACCCGTCATTTCCAGCATCCACTGTCTGTCCATATGTAGCAATTACAATACTAGGATCATCACCTTCTGTTTGAATACTCCCTGTCGGATATTGAGGATCTGATTCATCAATATCTACAATAATCGACCCTTGCGGTACTTGAATACAATAGTTGCCATCTGCTCCACTACTTACCGTTTGTACAACTCCATTTCCGTCTGTTATTATAATATCCACATTTGCTAAATCGGGTTCATTATTATCTTGTTGACCACTCCCATCTAAATCCATATAAAGATGTCCGCATACATCACCGTAAATTGTATATCCATCATTTCCTCCATCATTTAATTGACCTCCAATCGCAGTAATTATAGTAGGATCATCTCCTTCTGTTTGAATATATCCAGAAAGAAATTCAGGATCTGATTCATCCACATCAATAGTGACATCTCCTGGGGGAACAACAACACACCATACTCCATTCAAATCTCCATCTGGATCAACTTGGGTAGTAATGGTTTGTATATTTCCTTGTGAATCTGTAATAAATACATCAACAGCAGGCAATCCTGGTTCTGCTAAATCTTGGGTTCCATTCCCATTTATATCAAAATATAAATTCCCACAAATTTCGGCTAAACAATAATCTACAATCAATTCAGTAGAACATGTACTAATGTTTCCTCCTTCATCTTCAGCAGATAAAATTATCGTTGTATTTTCTGTTACAATTGTTCCTGCCAAAGGACTTTGAGTGATATCAATATTTATTGGATTTGTGCAATTATCCGTACTTGAAACTTGAGAGCTTAAATCAGGAATCACAATTTCGCAGTTTTCATCTGCTACTACAGTCAAATCTGATGGGCATTGTATTGTTGGATTTATACCATCTACAAAACTTAATTCAAACGAACAATTTTCTTGATTACCTGCAATATCAGTAACTGTAAGGGTAATTATCGTTGATTCATAGATCAATGTGCCTGGAAGAGGATTTTGTGTAACAACAAGATTATCAGGACTGGTGCAATTATCCATTACAATAGCATCTCCAGTAAAATCTGGGATTAAAGCTTCACAATTTTCATCGGCTAAAACGTCTTGTTCTTGTGGGCAAATAATTTCTAAACCATTCGTGGAATCGTCAAAAACACTTACTAATAAAAAACATGTTTCTTGATTCCCTGCTTCATCTGTAGCCGTTAGGTATATAAAGCTAAATCCACTTGAAAGTAGCGTTCCTGGAGCTGGGTTTTGTGTCACTATAATATTGGATGGATCTGAACAATTGTCGCTAACAATTGCTTCGGCAGTGTAATCTGGTAAAATGGCTTCGCAGTTTTCATCGGCTGTTAATTGATCATTTTCTGGACAACTAATCGTTAATCCTAAATTTGAGTCATCTTCAACACTTACGTTAAATACACAACTAAGCTCATTACCTGCTTCATCTGTTACAGTCAATCTTACCTCTGTAGTACCGAAAATTGTTGTCCCAGGTAAAGGAAATTGAGAAACAACTAAATCTTCAGAAAGAGAACAGTTATCACTTACCATTGCATCATTAGTATAATCCAACAAAATGGCTTCGCAGTTTTCATCTGCACTATAAGTTTGATCATCTGGACAACTTATTTCTAAGCCTGTTGTATTGTCATCTACTACTTCAACTATAAAGCTGCATTCAACTTCATTACCTGCTTCATCTGATGCAACTAATTTTATTTCAGTTATTGCTGTTATTACAGATCCAGGCGCTGGTGTTTGAGTAATTACGATATCCGTAGGATCACTACAGTTATCGCTTACAACAGCTTGATCAGTATAGTCCAATAATATCGCTTCGCAATTTTCATCGGCACTGATATTCTGATATTCTGGACATTCAATAGTAAGACCAATAATAGAATCATCTATCACAGTTACCAATAAATCACATGTTGATTGATTACCTGCCTCATCTGTCGCAGTAAGTGTTACTGTAGTTGCTCCTGATATAATCGTTCCCGGTTCTGGATTTTGGCTTATTACAATATCTGAAGGATCTGTGCAGTTATCTGATGCAACTGCCAAACCAGTATAATCTAATAATACTGCCTCACAATTTTCATCGGCACTCACTTCTTGATTTGGAGGACATAGTATGTCTAATCCAATGTTAGTATTGTCTATAACCTCAACTACTAAAATACATTGTACTTGATTGCCTGCTTCATCTGTTGCAGTCAGAAAAATTACGTTGAATCCACTTATAATAGTTCCTGGCTCAGGACTTTGGCTTATTACAATATCTGAAGGATCTGAGCAATTATCTGATGCAACTGCTAAACCAGTATAATCTAATAATACTGCCTCACAATTTTCATTAGCGGAAACTTGATCATTGCCTGGGCAAAGTATAGATAATCCTACAGATGAATCATCTAACACAGTAACATCAAAACTGCAACTCACTTGATTGCCTGCTTCATCTGTTGCAGTCATTGTAACTGCTGTTGTACCACTTATTATGGTTCCTATTGATGGGCTTTGTGTGATAATTATTGCCGAGGGATCACTACAATTATCCATGACTTTTACATCTCCTGTGTAATCTCCTAAAACCGCTTCACAATTTTCATCCGCACTTACTTCTTGGTTTGCAGGGCACAAGATCGAAAATCCTACGGTACTGTCATCTATCACTGTAACATCAAAACTGCAACTTACTTGATTACCCGCTTCATCTGTTGCAGTCATTGTAACTGCTGTTGTACCACTTATTATGGTTCCTATTGATGGGCTTTGTGTGATAATTATAGCCGAGGGATCACTACAATTATCCATGAGGATTACATCCCCTGTATAATCTCCTATGACTGCTTCACAATTTTCATCCGCACTTACTTCTTGGTTTGCAGGGCAGGTAATCGTAAAGCCAATGATACTATCATCAATTACCGCTACATCAAAGCTGCAATTTTCTTGATTGCCTACCTCGTCTATGGCGGTTAATGTTACGACAGTAATTCCAGTAACAATTGTTCCTGCAGGAGGTGATTGAGTTACATTTATATCATCTGGGTTGGAGCAATTATCTGTGACTATAATTATGTCTGAATAGTTTGGTAAACTTGCCTCACAATTTTCATCTGCTGATAATTCTTGATCCTCAGGGCAAATGATATTTGGACCTAAAATATCCTGTATAACGTTTATGGTATGAAAAGCTGTATCCTGACAATCAAATGTGTCAACAACAATTAATGCTATATTAAATGTGCCTGGACTTGGGTATATATAAGTTCCGAAAGTGTCTGTTGACATGATTTCAAAATTGATTCCATCAAAATCAAAATCCCAGAGGTAGTCCATTGACTCGTCTGTATAAGGGAAAGTATCAAAAGAGTTTATTCCAGAATAAAGAATTTCATCTCCCAGGCAAATTTCATTGGGTAAGGATTCTAAAACTGCTATTGGAGTTTCATTTATTTTATTAACACTATTATCAAAATCAACCTCATCTTTAGGTGACGAATTAAAGCTACCCCCTGCCTGGGATGCAATACCTGTAATCGTCAGTGAATTACATGCACATGGATCATAATATCCATCATTTGTCACTCCTATAATATCTTCTAAATAAATACAAAATTCTGCAAACGCACCTTCTGAAGTGGGCTCGGCACAAATGCTTTGGCCAATATAACATGTGCCTATATCTACGGATCCATTTACACCTCTTTCAAACCTCTCTACAGTTTCTTGAGTCCCATTTCCCCAAATAAAACTAAAGGCTATTTCTGATCCAAGTTGTGGGCCGGTACCTCCATCTGAAAGATCACAATCAACATCAAAATAAACAGAATATGTTGATGATGGTCCTCCCCCATCATCAAACCTTTCTATAGCAAAACAATATTGTTGATTTATGGTATCGTAATGCGTCCAAAAATTTTTAATATCAGCACCACCTGTGGATTCATCATCTGGATCTGTTGCATAGGGTTCACCCCATTCTGGAGAAAAACCATTGACATCACAATTATTCCCATCAATTTGGTAATAGGGTAGTTGCCCGCACAAGTTGTTTGTTTTCGTAAAACAAATTATAAATAGCGCAGACAAAACTAGTAGATAGTTTTTGTTTAACATCATAGTAGTATTAACCGTAAAAAAATACGTCTTCAATGTCTTTCTACTCGCAATCGTAGAAAGAACATATTTTAACTTCCTTTAGTTCGCATAAAACTTAAAGGCACAACAACAAAAATGGACAGTTTTTTTCGCAATTAACTATTGCAAAGTTAAACATTAAATTAATAAGATGCTTGAAAAATAATTGCTTTACTGAAGCATGCAAAAATGATGTATAATATCTTTAGTATATAATTGTATTTTTTTAAGAAAATATACACCTAATTAAAGATGAATTTTAATGAAGTAAATGATTAAACACCTTAATAGTTTTAGGATAAAAAAAAAGAGGTTTATTAACTTTCAAGCCTATAAATACTTTTTATTTCTCTGCCAAACTCATTATAATCCATTCCATAACCCACTACAAAATCATTAGGGATTTCAAATCCTATTTGATAAAAATCAATTTTGGTTTTTAAACAATCCGGTTTCAACAATAAGCTCACAATTTGCATGCTTGCAAACTCCATTTCTATAGCTCGGTTTTGTAAAAATTGCAAGGTGTTTCCCGTCTCTACAATATCTTCAACTAAAATGACATGTCTGCTTTTCAAGTAATCTTTAAATGCGATTTCCTCTTTTACTTTTCCAGTTGATTGGGTGCCTGCGTAAGAAGAAACTTTAATAAAGTCTATTTCATGAGGAATAGAAATAGCTCTGCTCAAATTAGATAAAAAAACAAAGGCTCCTTTTAATATGGCAATTAAAATTGGAGCTTTTCCTTGATAGTCTTTATCTATCATCTTTGCCATTTCATCTATTGCCTTGTCAATTTCTTCAGAAGAAATAAAAGGAACAAAACTTTTATCATGTATTAATATGGGCTCCACTGGTTTACGTTATTTATCAAGCTAAATTATTCAATTCCATATTTATCTAATAGATAGATCAATGATGTCATAGCTGCTGCACCCAATTCCAGTTCTCTTTGATTGACTGCCTCAATTCTGTCTATCGCCGTATGATGAAAATCAAAATACCTTTGGGAGTCGGGTCGCAATCCTATCAATAAGCCTTTTTGTGTTTTTAAAGGATTGATATCTGCGCCTGATCCGCCTTTCATAAAAGTAACACCATAGGGTTCAAATAATTTTAACCAATCTTGGACTTGTTGGTACTTAGGTGTAAAGACTGTTTTATCTGCATCGAAACTAAATGCTCTAGGAGTAAATCCTCCTGAGTCACTTTCTAGGGCTGCCATATGAAATTCTTTTTTTGCATTGGCAGAATCTGCATATGCACGTCCTCCACCAAGTCCATTTTCTTCATTCATAAACATGACACAACGAATGGTTCGCTTTGGTTGATATCCTAGAGCCAAGAGTGTTTTCATAACTTGAATGGATTGCACACAACCTGAACCATCATCATGCGCGCCTCCTCCTACATCCCATGAATCAAGATGTCCTCCAACAACTATGTATTCATTTGGAAATTCACTGCCTTTAATTTCCCCAACGACATTGTAAGAAATGGTATCGCTTATCATTCCACAATGAGATTTTATAGATACTTCAAGGTTTGGAGATTCTTTAAGAAGCCTACTTAGTTTTTCAGCGTCATTCGTACTTATTGCAATTGCAGGTATCTTTTTATCTCCTTCTGCAAAATAAGTGGATCCTGTGTGAGGGATATCATCTAATCTTGTAGTCATGGATCTCACCAAACAAGCAATGGCTCCTTTTTCTCCAGATTTCATTGGTCCTACACCTCTTTGGTCTACTGCTCCACCATAGGCATGGAAGGTATTGATCTTTGTAGGATCCATGGGTCGATTAAAAAAAACAATCTTCCCCGCAATTTCAATAGGATCTATATTTTCTAATTCTTCTAAGCTATGCAACTCAATCACATTAGCCATTATGGTTCTGCCACCAGTTCCTTCTGAATTACCCAATGAAAGCGCATTGAGTTTAACTATACCTTCCGAACTATGTAAAAATACTTCTTCAGCTGCTCCGCGAACCCATCTAGGAACCAAACATTCTTGGACATAGGTATTAAGCCCCAATTCAGTCATAAGTCCCTTTGTATAATCAATGGCTTCAAAAGATGCACTAGAACCCGCCAGTCTTCCACCAATTTCTTCACTCAAATGATCTAACCATTCGTAGCAAGATGAAGCTTTCAATGAATAGTCGTATATATCTTTAATGTAGAGTGCATCTTCTTCCAAGTTTTGAGCAAAAAACGGAGAGGAAATGATCGTAAATAGGAATAAGAACCATATTTTATTGTTCATAATAGATATTTTCTATTTGTTAAAATCTGCGGATGTAAATAATATGTAATAATAATTTGGTTGTTACATTTAAAATTATTTACTTTAAGTCCGTTAGAAACTAAGAATCTAAAACAAAGTCTTACAATTTGGTTTCATTTGGTTAGGGCCGAGGTAATGCAATTAGCATTACCTCTTTTTTTGTGTAAATTTGTGCTACAAAAGTAACCTTTTCAAAATTTTCCGTCTCAATTGGAGAAATATAGCTATTAATCCAGCAATGTTTTCAATAATTATGAACCAAACAATCAATTAATTGGAAACTTCCTTAGATAAATCCATAAAAGATTTAACTGATGAAGAAGTTGTCAGCAGGTACATTGCAACCCAAAAAATGACCTATTTCAACATCATCTACCGAAAATATTCAGGTAAAATATTCGGTAAGTGTATCTCTTTGCTAAAGAATGAGGAGATGGCTAATGACGCTGTACAAGACATTTTTATGAAAATTATTCTAAACATGTCAAAGTTTAATGAAAAGTCTAAATTTTCGACTTGGATCTATTCTATAACGTACAACTACTGCATTGATGTAATACGCTCGAAGAAAAAACTACAAATGTTCGTTGGAGATGGGGACATAGAAAAATACGATAAACCCGAAGATATAGATGACGCTTTTCTTTTGGAGAAATCCGTAAGCAGGTTGAAAATCATTCTTAACAAAATTCCAGTAGCAGATAAAGCCATATTGCTAATGAAATATCAAGATGAATTATCAATCAAAGAGATTAGTCAAATGATTGATAAATCAGAAAGTGCAGTAAAAATGAAATTAAAAAGGGCTAAGCAAAAATTTAAAAATGTGTATAGCGCTAACTACAAAGATTAAAAATGGCAAGCATGAATAATTTTAAAAGATTAGAACAGGAAAATCAGGAATACTTTGAAAGTGGACCGGCAAAAGAGGTGTCTCGAGGTGTGAAGGGAAATATTCGAATTATTAAATTTATCAGTGAAATATTCGAACTTTATCTTCCTAAGGCGATTGATGTCTTAGTAAGTATATCAGGAGGTGAAGGAAATAAAGGTGGTTCAGGTATTTCTGATAAAAGTATTTCAAATACCAGCCCCGCCATAGACGACAGACCAAAATATCCCAACAACCCAGAAATATAATTTGAACCCTTGTTTATAACTTTACTAATACCAAAAAACACAAAATGAAAATCGCATTAAGTATGCTATTTAATTTTAATCACTTTTTTTATTTCCAACAAGATTCTTCAAGTAGTTTACTTGCTCCAGATTCTGCCTTGGGCCAGCTCATAAGTGGTTTCATTGATGTTGTTCCAAAAATATTTGGAGCACTAGCTATAATTATTGTAGGCCTTATCATTGCTAAACTCATCGCCAAGCTTATTAAGAATTTGCTAGATAAAATTGGTATTGATAAGCTTGCAGATAAACTCCAAGAAATTGATATCATTTCTAAAGCCAATGTCAAAATAAGCTTTAGTAAAATAATCAGTAAGATCGTTTATTATTTCTTACTGCTTGTTTTTATTACCGCTGGAACCGATGTATTAGGAATGGATGCCATTTCAACTTTGTTTTCAGATTTACTTCAATTTATTCCAAAACTCTTAGTAGCCTTAATCATCTTGGTGATTGGAATCATTTTCTCTGAAGCATTAAGAAAAATAATATTAACCACATGTAAATCCTTAGGCATTCCTTCTGCAAGTCTAATTTCTTCATTTGTCTTTTACTTTATGATTGTGAATATTCTGATCGTAGCTTTGACCCAGGCTAGCATCGATACAGATTTTCTGTCTTCAAACATATCAATCATCATAGGAGGAATCGTGGCAGCCTTTTCCATTGGATATGGTTTTGCCTCAAAAGATATCGTAGCTAATTTTTTAGCATCTTATTACTCAAAAGATAAATTTACTATTGGTGACAGAATTTCTGTGGACGGATATTCAGGTGAAATCGTTGATATTGACAGATCCAGTGTTACGCTTAGTACAGATGGCAAAAAACTGATTGTTCCAATGCAAAAAATGATCAATGAAAATATAGAAATCATTGATTAAGTAAACCTCCCAACCAATTGCAAATTATAAAGAAAACCTGTAGACGAAGGTCTCAGATAGGTATGTAATAAATAATAAAATAATATTGTATAAAATTAATTTGACATGAAAAAACTTGTTTTACTTCTATTGGCTTTTATGCCTTTTGGCTTAGCCTTAAATGCGCAAACCGTTGAAGAGCTAAAGGCAATGAAAGCAGATAAGGAAGCTGCGGCAGCTGCAATTTTAGCTGAAATTGCTGATTTGGATACGAAAATTAACACCTTTCCAGGATGGAAAGTTGGAGGATTAGGTATTCTTGGTTTTGACCTAAACCAAAACAACGCTTGGTATGCACTTGACAACCCAACTTCTAGAGCAAATGGGTATGGATTAAACTTTACCGCTTTTGCTAATTTAGATCAGGAAAAAGTATTCTGGAGAAATGCATTATTAACAAACTTGAAGCAAGTCAATACTACTATTGATGGCAACTTCGATAATGATCTTGATGACACAGAAGATACAGAACTTAAGGCCATTACAGATGCCTTGGATATTTCTTCTTTAGCAGGTTATAAATTAACCGAAAAATTTGCAATTTCAGCAGAAGGTAAATTCTTGTCTTCATTGTTGAATTTCAACAATCCTGGTAAGTTACAGTTAAGTGCAGGTGCGACTTGGACTCCAATTCCAAACTTGGTAGTTCTTATTCACCCTCTTGGATATGAATTCAACTGGCCAAGTGAAAGCTTCACTTCAGTAGCAGGTGCTAAAATTGGTGCTAGTTATGCTGCAGAAATTATTCCTGGTGTAGCTTGGACTTCAAACTTGAGTGCTTTCCTTCCTTATAGTGGAGATGATTCAAGAGAAATACTAGGAGTTGTTGGAGAGTCAGGTAACTGGACTGCTGGTGACTTAAGTAACTGGACATGGATCAATGGTTTCACATTCTCTGTATTCAAGGGAATTGGTGTTGGTGTAAATCTTGGATTAAGATCAGACAAACAATTGATTAACAATTTCGGTCTATCCAGACAACCAGTTACACAATATGATAATAAACTTTCAAGCTATTACTCCGTAGGCTTGTCTTATACCTTATAATAAAGTATATCATTACAATACGAAAAGAAGCTTGCTCTCAGAGTGAGCTTTTTTTTTATGCCTTTTTTTAAAATATTTCATTTGGTGAAATATCCAGCTTTAGTAGCTAAGTTTTATAAATTCGCATTATAATACCAACCTACTTATGTCTGAGAAAAAACTCTTCCTATTAGATGGACATGCACTCGTCTATAGAGCTCACTTCGCTTTTATTAATAGACCTCTTATCAATAGCAAAGGAATTAATACTTCTGCAATTACAGGATTTGTTAGAACCCTTTGGGACTTAATGAAAAATCAAAAACCTACACACCTTGGTGTGTGTTTTGATCCAAAAGGACCCACATTTAGACATGAAAAATACGAACCTTACAAAGCCAATCGAGATGCACAACCGGAAGACATTTCTATAGCCATTCCTTACATCACCAAAATTGTAGAAGGGTTTAATATACCTATTACTATAGTAAAAGGTTTTGAAGCTGATGATATCATAGGTACCCTGGCCAAGCAAGCAGAAAAAGAAGGGTTTCAAGTATACATGGTCACTCCAGATAAAGATTACGCACAACTTGTCTCCGAAAATATATTTATGTACAAGCCTTCAAGACAAGGCAATGGAGTAGAAATTTTAGGTGTCCCTGAAGTTTTGGAAAAATGGGATATTTCTGATGTTGACCTAGTCAGAGACATACTTGGAATGCAAGGTGACTCTGTTGATAACATCCCGGGTCTGCCCGGTGTAGGTGCAAAGACCGCCGTCAAACTTTTAAAAGAATACAAAAACCTTGAAGATGTACTTGCCAACGCAACAAGCATCAAGGGAAAGCTAGGAGAAAAAATAGTTGCCAATGCAGAGCAAGGTCTTTTATCAAAAGATTTAGCTACGATCAATGTAGAAAGTCCAGTACAGTTTGATGCAGATCTTTACGAGATAAATGAAATGGATAAGACTGCGCTATCAAAAATATTTAAAGAATTAGAATTTAGAACCTTAGCTAAGACCATTTTAGGTGAAGTTCCAGAAGGAGAACAATCAAGTCTTTTCGATGCCGCTCCAAGTGCCACTCAGAGCAAAACAAAGACAGATGGAAAGAAAGAAGAAGCCTATCAGGTTGTAGAAAATAATCTCTCAAACACGAAACATAAATATCATCTCATAGAAGGCGATGAAGCAATAGATAAACTCATTGCCACTTTATCAAAAGCAAAACGCATCAGCTTTGACACAGAAACTACTGGGATCGATCCTACTGTTGCTGAAATGGTAGGTCTTGCTTTTTCGATCAAAAAAGGAGAAGCTTATTATGTACCTACACCTAAAGATCAAGAGGAGGCAAAACGCATTTGCTTGAAATTTAAAGACTTGCTGGAGTCCGACAAAATTGAAAAGGTCGGTCAAAATGTAAAGTATGATGTTATCATGTTAAAGCAATACGGTATTGATGTTTCAGGACCATTTTTTGACACAATGATTGCACACTATCTGGTAGAACCAGACCTGCGCCATAAGTTGGATTACCTCACAGAAGCGTACCTTTCGTATAAGATGGAGCCTATTGAAAATCTGATTGGTAAGCGAGGGAAGAATCAATTAAGTATGAGAGATATTGACATCGCTAAGGTCACAGAGTATGCTGGCGAAGATGCAGATCTCACACTTCAACTAGTTCCTATTTTGGAAAAAATGTTGAAAGAAAATAAATTGCTTGATTTAAACAACGAAGTGGAGTTGCCCTTAATCAATGTATTGAGAGATATTGAATTTGAGGGAATGAAAATCAATGTAGATTTCCTACAAAATTATTCTAAAGTCATCGGCAAAGAAATAGAAAAAATTAAAAAGAAGATCTATAAAGATGCTGGCGTAGAATTTAATATCGCCAGCCCCAAACAAGTCGGTGAGGTTTTATTTGATAAACTAAAAATTCCCTATCGTTGGCGTAAGACCAGCAGTGGGCAATACAGTACGGATGTTGAAAAACTTACTGAGCTGGCTCAAAATCATCAAATTGTTGATGACATTTTAGACTATAGAAAATTTGCCAAATTAAAATCTACCTACGTAGATGCATTGCCTTTGATGGTTAATCCTGCAACAGGCCATGTCCATAGTTCTTTTAATCAAGCGCGTGCTGCCACAGGAAGGCTTTCATCAGAAAATCCCAATTTGCAAAACATTCCAATTAGACATGAGGAGGGAAGAGAAATTAGAAAAGCCTTTATACCACGCTCAGATGATTACATCTTATTGGCGGCTGATTATTCTCAAATTGAGTTGAGATTAATAGCAGAAATAAGCAAGGATGAATCCATGATGGATGCCTTTATCAAAGGTCTTGATATCCACACAGCTACTGCTGCAAAGGTCTATGATGTGCCCTTAGAGGAGGTAAGTGCAGATCAAAGAAGAAATGCGAAGACCGTTAACTTTAGTATCATATATGGTGCGGGGTCTTTGAACCTTTCGAAGCAATTAGGCATTAAGCGCGCTGAAGCAAAAGAACTCATAGATCAATACTTCGAAGAATACAAAGGGCTAAAAAAATATATGGATGAGGTTGTTGCAGGTGCAAGAGATAATGGCTATGTAGAAACCCTAAAAGGTAGACGTCGTACGCTAAGAGATATTAATTCCAGAAATGGTCTTTTAAGAAGTAATGCTGAGCGGGTAGCAATTAATACACCGATCCAAGGAACAGCCGCTGACATGATTAAGTTGGCTATGATTAAAGTACATCATGCAATTAAAGAAAAGAATTTGAAATCAAAGATGATTCTTCAGGTACATGATGAATTGGTTTTTGATGCCTACAAACCAGAGTTGGAAGAATTGAAAGTATTAGTTGAAGAAAATATGAAAAATGCGCTTCCGGGCTTGAAAGTCCCAATCGTTGTAGGTATGGGAACAGGAAATAATTGGTTAGAGGCTCATTAGGGTTAAATTTGAATAGGTGGAAGCTCTAAAGTAAACCTAACAGAAATTATTAAGAGTAATAATTTAATTAGTGCAATAGCTTTTAGTCAATTTTACCAAAAAAAATGGATTGCTGTTTTCTAATTTCCTTGCTTTCCAAAAATTGACTCTATCACATTTGCAGTCTCTTTTTATGAGACCTTAAAATGCCTCCCACCCGCATTAGCGGTTCCTTCACTTAAAGACCTGCCGGTTTTTATCAGCTAGCTGAATCGTTCAGTCCCCTCGTCTCTTAATATTATCCCTAATTGACTTGATTAGGTCTGGAGAGACAGAAGGCCTATTAATGGCTGTCTTGATATAATTTCTGAATTCTTTCTCATCATTAATCTGACGACCTAAGTTTGGGTCAGTATCAGCTTTTGAAAGAAGTTCATTTTCATCTTTAGGCGAAAGTTCTCTGTCAAGATACATATTCACTTTTTGTCTGATGTCATTTTGTTGTTCACGATCTTTCATTGGTATTCATTTTACAATAACCTGGGATAAAAGTTATTCTGATTCATCAGTTAAATTATTCTCCTGTTTTGCTCCTCTCTTATCTTCATAACCATGTTCTAGAGCATATTTATGCAATTTTTCCTTGAGCATATTTCTTGCTCGAAATAGTCGTGACCGAACTGTACCAATGGGCACGTCTATAATTTTTGCAATTTCCTCGTATGTAAAACCTTCAATATCGCACAATAAGATGACCGTCCGAAAATCAATGGGAAGTGAATTGATGGCGATCGTAACTTCATCACCCATCATATTTGAAAACAGCTCTGTCCTTAAATCGGTAAAAGCTGGTTTTAATGCGTCTTCACTGTCTTGATAACTGATGATTTCTTCAAAATCAACTTTAGTCGGGCGTTTGCTCTTCTTACGATATTGATTAATGTAAGCGTTCTTCAGGATTTTAAACAACCAAGCCTTCGCATTAGTTCCTTGATCGTACTTATCTATGAAACGATATGCTTTCATGTACGTTTCCTGTACCAAATCTGCTGCATCTTCCTTGTTGTATGCAAGGTGATAAGCAAAAGTATTCAATGCGTCAATATGAGGCAAAAGTTCTTGTTCAAACACCTCATCTCCTGTACTTTCTTTGTTTTTATCCAAGGGATTGATTTATAGCCTAAGGTTTAATAAAAATACGGTGTTAAACATAAGAAAATTCTCCTAATCCTTCCTTCCTTTTAGGGTATTGTTCAAATTTCAAAACTACACAGGGTCTCCTGCATGAACCTCAAAAACCTTCTCCCCTGCTACAACATACACGCGATCTTCTTCTTTGGGTTTGATCAAACTCGTGCCTGTAAATGCGCCAAAAGCAGGAAAAATGCAGACCTTATCTGTAATATAATAACAAGGAAACTTAAATACTTGACGTGCTTTTCCGATCATTCGTGCTGCCGGATGCACATGGCCACAAAAATTAATCATACCCTCTGGCACTTCCTTTTGTGGAAAATGGGTACAATAAAATGGACCCAGATTTAGGGATTCAACGACCTCTAAACCATAGAATGCGTATTTCTCATCATTTAGAATATCATGGTTTCCCTTTACTAGAATAAATTCGACATCTTCAAACATTAACACATTCGCTCCAAATTTTTCCCAATCCTCATTGTAATCACTGTGAAAAAGATCTCCTAAAAAAACGACCTTTTTAATGGCATCCCGTTCTATCGCTGCGACCAAATTTTCATGATTATTAGCACTTACAC
>CALGNN010000249.1 GCA_937961455.1 uncultured Saprospiraceae bacterium | reverse complement strand
CAGCAGTTTCATCAATTTACAGCACAGGGTTTCCATCATCAATATATGTATAATTCATTGCAAGTTAATAATGGCGATGGGAGTTTTAGTGAGATTGGGCATCTAAGTGGAGTCTCTAATACAGATTGGAGTTGGACACCTTTATTTATGGATATGGATCAGGATGGTTGGAAAGATATATTGGTTACCAATGGAATATTCAAAGAAATAAGAAATAAGGATTTCTTAAAGTATCAGCAAAGATGGCAAGCAAAAAATGGGATAAGAAAAGGTTCTAAAAACCCGCTACTCTTAGAGCTTTTGGCACAATACCCTTCGGTAAAAGTTTCAAATTATGCCTACCAAAACAACAAGGATTTAACTTTTACCAACAAATCCGAAGATTGGGGTTTGGATGAACCAAGTTGGTCTCAAGGTGCAGCTTATGCTGATTTTGATAATGATGGAGATTTGGACTTGGTAGTAAATAATACCAATGATCCCTCAGTAATTTATAAAAATAGTACAAACGAAAGAGCACTCAATAACTATTTAAATATTGAACTTGTCTCCAAACAAACGGACGCCAAAACTTTAAATAGTTTAATAAAAATACAAACTGGGGATATGGTTCAAAGTTGGAATTATTCTCCTTATCGTGGCTACATGTCTACCTCTCAAAAAATCGCACACTTCGGAATAGCGGACCATAAACGTGTTGATAAAATAGAGGTATTCTGGCCTGATGGAAGATATTCATTATTAAGTAATATCTCTGGAAACCAAAAACTACGCATTAAGTATGAAGATTCTTCATTAAAACCTATTGAAGCTGAAGTTAATCCTGCCAAGTTTACATCTGTTCAAAGTTCGATAAAACACGTTGAAAATTATTTTGATGATTTTGAAAGAGAGACCCTCTTACCCTATAAAATGTCTTCTTTGGGTCCACATGTTGCAAAAGGGGATGTTAATGGAGATGGCTTAGAAGACATTTACATTTCTGGGTCACATGCAGAAGCTGGCAAAATATATATTCAGAAAGCCAATATGGAATTTGTTTTGGCACAAAAGTTTTCCGAAGAAAAGCACTATGAAGATGGAGGTGTTTGTTTTTTTGACGCCGATAACGATCAAGACTTAGATCTATATGTCAGCAGTGGCGGAAATGAGTTCAGAATAGGTTCAAAATATTATCAAGACCGACTATACATAAATAATGGTAGAGGTGATTTTAAGTTGTCTAAAAATCTTCCTACAATAACCGAAAGTACCGGTGCTATTTGTCCAATGGATATTGACATGGATGGCGATTTAGATTTATTCGTGGCTGGCAGGCAAATACCTAGCAAATATGGCTTCTCACCAAACAGTTATATTTTAGAAAATAAGGAGGGGAAATTTGTGAATATTACTGATCAATATGCACCATTCTTATCAAATTTTGGGATGGTGACGGATGCTAAAGTAGCAAATGTAGATCAAGATCCCGAAAATGAACTTATTATATGCGGAGAATGGATGCCCATAAAAATCTTTGATATAGAAAAAACTAGCCTAATTGATATTAGCCAAAATTTTAATTTAGAAAAAACACATGGACTTTGGAATAAACTCCATTTGAGCGACTTAGATGATGATGGAGACTTAGACATCATGGCTGGAAATATCGGCTTCAATATTAAGTATAAAGCTAGTCCAGAAAAACCTTTTAAACTCTATGTAGATGATTTTGATGGTAATGGATCTCATGACACCTATTTAGGATTTTATGAAGGAGATAAGTGTTATCCAGTCAGAGGGAGACAATGCTCTTCTGAGCAAATGCCATTTGTCAAAAGAAAATATAAAACCTATAATGAATTTGCATCCGCTACCATTCAAGATGTCTTGAATGAAAAACTTTCTAATACATCCCAAGAATTCGATGCTTACAATTTAGCCAACACACTTTTTATTAATGAAAATGGGAAGGAATTCAAAACTCAAATTCTTCCTAATGAAGCACAATTCTCTCCTGTTTACGGAATTGATGAAATTGAAATTGATGGACTTAAGTCGCTAATTTGTGTAGGTAATTTTTACGACCGAGAAGTTGAAACTACCCGATCTGATGCGGGA
This sequence comes from uncultured Saprospiraceae bacterium, assembly GCA_937961455.1. Classification (GTDB taxonomy): domain Bacteria; phylum Bacteroidota; class Bacteroidia; order Chitinophagales; family Saprospiraceae; genus CALGNN01. The sequence goes on along the minus strand of CALGNN010000249.1, from coordinate 7,671 downwards.
ACTGGATTCCTCATTAACATAAAAGATTCTGAGGTTCATGTAGAAAGAACGAATCAATTGGGTCTCAATGCCAATAAAGATGCAAGATCCATTCACGTAATAAATGGGGGAAATAAAGAAGTCATTGCCGTTGGAAACAACAATGACTTTTTGCAATTATTTACTTTTATTAATTAGTTTCTCCTTCCTCTGCTCCTGCTAATATTTCTCCTTTTATCTAACTGTTGAGCATATTTTTGAAATAGTGCATTATATTCAGGATAGGTCATTTTAAGTCGTTCTTCTTTTTCTTTCATCAGTCGCTTGCTATTGTTAGAAATTTCAGACCAATCTTCATTTGCACTTAAGTATTCTTGTAAACTTACAACCTTACCATTAAGCCTGTAGTTATCTTTTATATGCTGCTTTCTAAGTTCTTGCATTTTACCTTTGGTAATTGCGGCTGCTTCTCGATACTGGTTTATTAATGTGACAGAATTAAAATCTGTATTTTGATTTAATAAATTATCCTCAAAAGCAATCATTTGTGCTCTTACACCTTGCTTTTGTTGTGCGTGTATACTCGCAGAAAAACAAATTGATATGATGAATAAATTGATAAGTATCTTCATAAGAAAAAATTATTAATAAATTTTAGATTGGTTGCAAAGATAGATAATACTTTATGAAAAGATTACTGATTGAATCTCTTATCTTTAGTATTAACGGCAGGTCAATTGGGAAATTTAGACCTTAATTTCTTTATGGATTTAATAAGTTTAATCAACTAAGATGAACGGGGTCTACCTAAAACAAATTTGAATTCACTCATCCAATCTCATCTATTTTAGTCCATTTGATTTTTGTAGCAGCTCTTCATCTATAAATTTTATAAAGTCTTCAGCCTTCGTCAATTTAGATCTTTTGATATGTGATATAGATACATTATTAGCAATGGAGGAAATAAATTGAAATTGCATTTTATTTTTTTGAAAAATGTTGATGAATTTTTCAAATTGCGTATGACCCAATAAAATTCGACTCTTATTAAATCCTCTTATTTCTTCCTTTTCTACTTTTGTCTCGTCATTTCCAACTTGAACTAAAATAAGTCTTTCTATTGGAACTCCACGCTTTGGGGCAAGCTTACTGATATCAAGTTGTATTTTCTTAATATTCTTCCTTATCCTTCTAACCGGTTTTATCTTCTTATTGTCTTTAACATACTTAATGTCTGGAGCCCATAATTCTATAAAAGGATACCAATTTTTTATTTCAAACCTTTTTTGCCTCTTATTATATTGGATTAAACACTTGTCGTCTTCAATGATTTTAGCTCCTTTAATCTTGCTAAAACTTGCTGCAAGTAATGATTTCCCTGCACCTCCCGCTGCACAAAATAAATATGCTTTATTTTTGATAGCGATTGCAGAGGCGTGAATGATAAACCTTTCGTTCATCAATAGTATTACCACAAGAATCGTATCGAAAAAAAATGCAAAAACATCTTGCCAAGTTGAAGACTTAAACTTTTGAATTACAATCTGATTTTTAGTCAATTTAAATCTAGCGATCTTAGGCACTTCCAGAAAATAACTATCTTTTGAAATCACAGAAAAGGGTTTGTAAAAGTATCCCTTAAGATTATCTTTCGGTCGTCGAACATTAGCTTTTTTAACCACCACATCTACCGCTTCATCTGAAACAATATTTGGCACATTTGCCAATGGAAAATTTGAACCAAATTTTAAATCGTATAAAAGGGTTATAAATTTCAAAGCTGATTGATTTGATTTTCAATGAAATCTACAAAGGTATCTATGTCCGTATTCTGGGGTCTAAAAACCCTAAAGATTCTGATCTCTTTAGCTAGCGAGTTTATAAATTCTAAGTGTGATGGATTTTTTTTAAAGCCTTTAATATAATTTAAGCGATGGGTTTGGTTTCTTAAAACCACTATTTTTTTAGACTTCAATACTTCCCTAATAGTAATTTTAGTTGCTTTGATTGAATCAACAAGTACAAAAATGGCGGCAAGTTTTGGTGAGGTCTTTGTTTGATCACTTTCATCCAACAAGAATTGATATTTTTCACCCTTACCAACTATTTTCTCTGGATTTGATAAAAAGGTTTTATCATCCAATTTAGCGATTGAGTTTTCCCAAAGTCTCGTAATTTTTAATGAATGCATCAACTCAAATCCACTGCTATCTTTTGATTTTTCTAAAACACACTTGTCATCAGAATACATTGCATAACCCCTCGATCGCAATTGTGTAGCTAAAGTTGATTTTCCTGCACCTGAATGACCACTAAATAATACCAATTTTTCATCTACACTAATTGCAGAAGCATGTAAAGCAAATCGATTATTCAGTATTAAAGCTGCACTAAATACAGAACCAAACAACCAAGACTTAATGATTGGCATTTTCTCAATATCTTTTATATCTACCTTGATATCAGTCAGACCAATTTGATGGATAAGTAAAAAGTCAACAATATCTTTTAGCCTAAGGCAAAACATATGTTTGTTTTGTTTATAAACAACAAGTTGATCCTTGACATTTTCAAAATTGTTAAATGGGTGTTTCGCACTTGCCAAACTTAAGCTTATTTGGTAATCCGTTGATGTACTAGGCACCAACTCATCAAATGGTATTTCTGATTTTAAAATTAAGCCGAAAATATTGTATGTATAATATTTGGATTCAATCACGATTTTTGATCTCTGCTTTGGCAAAATTAAACTCAGCAAAAGTGTGAAGTTTAGGAAGATTTCCTGTTAACACTTTATCCTGGTAAGTAATCCAAGCGTGCCCATCAAAAGCCCCATCTTTTTTCCTAAAGCCGATATGCATTTGCGTATGGATATTTCTCTTTTCTAAAAGTTGTTTGATTGTTAATGCCCTATTGTAACACCTTGGTTTCCAAGGAGCATATTTTTCCAAAAGTTTTGAAGACTTGGCTGCAAATTTCAAGAGCGGTAGATCTTTCGCCATGTTTTGCTCTTGCATGTTCTTATTGGGGTTATTAAAATGTAAATGTTTTATGGGTTTGTAAATCCCAAATTTCAGATATACTTCATTCCTTAAGGAGAGTAAGAATGATTCTATAACAAATAACTTAAGTTGTCGTGGATATTTTATTAGATTTTGGAGTTTAACAATCATGCGCTTCCCCTCCGAATATTTTTACAAATTAAAATCATTGTTTAGTATAAAGGCATTTCTATCTTTAAATATATGTGCTTTCTATAGATATAAGTAGCATTTGATCCATTTATCAATCTGTCGTCTAAAAAATACGTATCGAAACATGAAAACGAAAGCCTCATTGCCACCTACCAATCCTAATTTGAGCCTACAGTCTATTGTCGTTTTTTTTGTATAAATTTAAATTCTTGGCAGTCTGAATGTAAGCCTCTAAATCAATTTATTTAACTTAAGTTACCTAACAAGCAACATAAAAATTATGCAAAGATTGGCTGATTTTGCCATTTCTCCAGTTTATCAGGGAAAAATGAGCAATGATATTCTTGAAATTGAAGTACCAAAAGAAAAATTTGCCAATTGCCTTGATTGTCACTTTTGTGCAGACGCTAATCACTACAGATCTGAAACAAAATGTTGCGACTACCATCCCATTATACCAAATTATATGGTTGGAGCCATTTTAGCTGATGAAACAACAGCTAATGCCGAAGGAAGAAAAAGGGCTTTAGAAAAAATCCAAAACAAAGTAGGCATCACACCATATGGAATAATACCGCCAAAAAATTATTCCCATTTATTCAAAAAAACTAGAGATCATTTCAAGAAAGGGCACGATGATATTTCAAAAGAAATTATCAATCAGTTAAAATGCCCATTTAGTCAAAAGGGCTTATGCACCGTCTATAGTTATCGAGGTGAACTTTGTCCTTCTTTTCATTGCACATCTGTATCAGGAAATTTTGGAAGACAATTTTGGAAAACGCAAAATAAATACTTGAGTCACGTAGAACGCCTATGTGCAATCTATTTTCTCAAAAAAGCAAATTATCCGGTTGATAAACTCATACTTAAAAGAATCAACCCTATAGAATTAAAATTAGAAAATGATAAAGGGGAACTCAATCAATTGAAATACGACCGTATTTGGAAACCCATAGTCGAATCACCAGAATCATTTTACCTTTCATGCTTTGAAATGTTTTTATCATTGGATCAAAGCACATTCGAATCTATTATTGGATTTGAGGGACGCATCTTACAAGACCAAATGATTTCCCAATCTGTAGCTTTCCGAAATAAAACCATTCCTAATTTCCTAAAATATATACCTGGAAATGAATTCAAGGTTCAAAAACTATTTTCGGATGCAGCTTTGCTTGACTATTTGAAAGGATTTGATGGGAAAAAGTCAACCAATGAATTAGTTAGAATTTCATTAATGGAAGGAACTAAATATCATCAAAATATACAACTAATGATTATGAATAATATTCTTCAAGAAGTTTAAGCAATTACAACTTTGGTATTTTGTAGTTTAACTTGGTCATCGTCTTTCTATGTTTATTAATAATTTGAAGTGCTTGTTCCTTATTGAGTTCATCAATCCATCCGCCTGACTTACCTTTTCTGAAAAAGGCTTTTGATGCTGCATTTTTCTCCTTGAAACCTTTTTTCTTTTCCATTTTTTGCATTTTATCAAATTGCGTTTTATCAATGGCATTTGATATATCCGTTCTTTTAGTCTTAATACCTAAAGACTTTATTACTCTTGAAAATGTTTTGTGCGGCGCTCTTTTCATATCCTCATATCTGACTATTTCAACAGGAATATTTTTTTGATTAATCCAGCTATTTACATGCCCACTCCAACTATACATCAATTGAGGAAATTGATTATTGATATTCAATCCGTTCTTTTGAGCTGCTAAATAAGCCATGTCGCTATTCATAGTCTTTATACTCCTATCAATATCAGTATTCATGTGATTTGCAAAAGAAGCAACTACATCTAATGGATTTCGGACCAGATAAATTACTTTATGGGAAATGTCCTTTGGGAAAATGGGCTTGTTATTTCTATCTAGAATATACGCATCATGAACTTTAGTAAATTCAAGTCTTTGAGAGAATTTTACATGATGAGAATATATGCTGGCTTGTTGTTCTCTGATCTCCTCCTCATCGAAAAGTCTGCCATCAAAATCAGCAATACTATCGAATAAATATCTACTGGAAAAAATTCCATCAGTTTTCATTTTATTGATATCCACATCGCCATAAAAAAGCGCACTTAGCAAGGCTCTAAACCAAGTGTTGCCAGATTTAGGATATGAAGCCATCCACACAATTTTACCTTTCTGTTGTTCAAGTTGACTTTTGTAAAAGTTCTTCATCTATAAATTTTATAAAATCATCTGCTTTTGTCAAATTAGACCTTTTCACATGAGCGATACTTACTTGACTTGCCAGGGATGAAATGAATGTAAACTGTGGTTTACTTTTTTGAAAAAATGCAATAAAATATTCAAACTGAATGTGAGCCAATAGAATTTTGGTTTTCTGAAACCCTTTAATTTCTTCTTGTTCGACTTTCGTTTCCTCATTCCCGATTTGCACTAATATTAATTTTTCAATCGGCGTATATTGTTTAGGCACCACCTGTCCAATATCAAATTGAATTTTTTGGATATTACTTCGGATTCTTCTTACGGGCTTTATTTTATTATTGTCTTTGATATATTTTGAATCAGTAGACCACAATTCCATAAAAGGATAACAATTTTTTATCTCGAATCTTTTCCTTCTTGTATTATATTGAATTAAACACTTATCATCTTCAATGATTTTTGCCTTTTTGGTTTTCATAAAATTGGCAGCAAGCAATGATTTTCCTCCACCCGAATTTGCGCAGAAAAGATATGCTTTCTTGTTGATGGAAATCGCCGATGCATGTATGATAAACTTTTCGTTCATCAATAAAATAACTATCAAAACCGTATCAAAGAAAAAAGCAAAAACATCCTGCCAAGTCGATCCCCTCAACTTGTGAATGATTATTTGATCCTTAGTCAATTTAAATTTTGCAATCTTGGGTACCTCAAGAAAATAACTATCCTTTGATATGACAGAGAAGGGTTTATAAAAAAATCCTTTCTTACCATCTTTTGGCCGCTTCAATCTGCCTTTCTTAACATAAACATCAGCAGCTTCTTTTGATTTCTTACATGGCATCTTTGCCAAAGGAAATGTTGAGCTAAATTTTAAATCGTATAATTCTGTAATAAAATTCAAAGGGCCTTTATTTGTTTTTCCGTTCAATCAACAAAACGCTTGATAGTTGTTTCTTTGGTCTAAATACGAAATAGATTTTAGTCTCCTTTGCTAATACATTAATACATTGATAATGAGAAATGTTACCATAGCTAATTAAATCACCCTCTATCATTGGCGAAGCTTATAGGAGGAAAGCTTCTTGTATTATTAAAATTTATTCCTCTTGAAACTTTAAAAACTTCAGTTGCAAAAGTCTGATAAAAATGGGTCTTGAATCTTCTTTACACTTAGCTTCAGTAACTTCATAAATTTTGATAAGTTCTCCTACTATATCATTAAAACTTTTTTTGGAGTCAATCAATTTCCAAATGTTTGAACTAATTTCATCTAAACCAAAATATTCGCCTGAATTGGGGTTCATTATGACTATTTCTCCATCTACTTCTGAAGTCATGAAATTATCTTCAATCTTAATTAGGACTTGGTCATCCTTAAATTGAATTTTCTTCTTTTCCATTTTTATATCGTTCGTTAAAGATAAAATGATTTTAGCTAATAATTATTCATTTTACTAAAAAGAGACTGCGCTATATTTACAGTTTTTAGAACGGCATAATTGTTGTTTTAATAAATAGTTAATTTCAATAAAATTTTAAAAAATTATCATTTTTAGCTAAGTTTATGTTAGCATAGGGTGCAAACGTAAAAATTATACTACAGATTAAGTTTACGACAACTGTGTTTTACTATGAAAAAAAAGAATTGGAACAAGCCTAATATTTCAATATTGAACAAACAAATTCAAAGCGCCAATTTGATGACTAATGGTGTTTATGAAACTGTAAAGTTCACATTTAACAACACCGCTACATTTAATGGCGCAGATTGTACTACTTACGATGGTGGTATGTATACTTCGAGTTTTCCCTCTGGTTATGCTTCTAGTGTTAGTATAGGAACTTTTCATATCGGATATGCAAACGCTGGTATGATTTCAGGTTCGATACCTTGCAGCTAAATAATAAGATATTTTAGCGCACAGTATTTATGTTTGTCCTGCCTGTTTTGACAAAGTAGTCTTAGTTCAAAATACTTTATGCTGCAACTCTTGCAACATCGATTATCCAGTGATAGTTGATTCGATTTTTCTGCTTCAAGAAAAACCTAATCAGTATCTGCAAGACCTAAAAAACTTTCTGCTATTACAACGAAAGAAAGTACAGCACCAACAGCGCTTAATCGCTAACAACATTGCCAAAAATTCTAGAAAAAACCTCGCAAAGCAATATGTAGAAGGACTGCGTCACCGCCTTAGTCTATTTGATCTTCTTATCGAAAAACTTCTTAAGATTTCTTCCACCGAATCTGAATTGAATGAATTATCAAATTTTGATACTTCCTATACCCTGCCCTACAAATATCT
>CALGNN010000248.1 GCA_937961455.1 uncultured Saprospiraceae bacterium | reverse complement strand
ATAGTTCTCTTTCGGTTAAAATCTGCTCTAGTCATGGATTTGAGCATTTTGATAAAACAATTACTTCGCAAGGTTGGGCCAGTCTTTAGATATCTGTAGCTATATTGTTCAAGGGCCTCCATCCTATCCAATATTTTTCTTCTTTTGTTTTGCAGTAGCAAGATCAGAATGTGAATCACAATAATGGAGATGTTTCCATAATTTTTATGTTTGCTAATTTCTGGCACATTGTTTAAGAATTTATTGATTTTAAATTTTGACAATTTATATTGTTCATTGTCATGAAAAGTGACAAAATGCATATAAGCATCAATGATTTTGAGGCAATCTCTTTGAGCACTAAATATCTTTTTATTTTCGAATTCCTTTAGATAATTAAAATGATCTATGTATTCTTTTTTCTTTCCACAATATGCGTAATGCAAAAAATATAAATAAGCTCTAGAAAAAGAAACTGATATCGAAATTGGTTTTGGGTTTGATTTAAGGATTTCTATTTGTTTTATCCCCTTTTTAAAGTCTTTCTCGACTGCATATAGTTTTAGTAAATGAGCATTAAAATTTAATCTATTCTTTATGTTTTTTGCAGATTTACTATTCTCAAGGCAAAATATTTCTAATTGAATTTTTTGATTAGTATATGTATAGTATTGAAAATTTAATAAGTAGTAAATTCTATTAAATATTGTAGTGGAAATATTTTTCTTAATAATATTTAGTTCCTCGATAAATGAATCACATGTTGATATAACCTTGTCTTTAGGAGTTGCAGTTGAAATATGGTAGCTAATAATCGCAAGATATTTTCTTGCTAGAATTTCAGCATTTAACTCTTGTTGTGCAACTTCAAATTCTTTTTGATAGTATTTAAATTTTTTTGTGTTATGTTTTATAAAGCCATAGTTAGTGACCAATTTATAACTTAAAAGAAATTTTAAATCAGTTGCGATTCCTTTAGAAATTTTCTTGTAAGCAAATTCCCCAAATTTCATTGCAAAATCTTGATCTTTCATCTGTATTAATATTAAAACTGAAGACCAAAGCTTGTTATTTTCAATATATTCCATTCCATAAACAGATTGTGATGGATGCTTTGGATTCATCAATACCGTTGTATTAATCAATTTCTCCTTTAGCTCATGCTTGAGTTCTCGGTATTTTTTTAAAGTTCCTTTTTCTCCAAAAATTCCTTCGATAGCCTCCTCTCTGGATTTATAGCTTCCTTGACTGAGTCCTTTGAATAGTTTAAAGGCATTGGAATCTTCATTTTCTAGCGTAGGGGTTTTAGGGTATTTGTGAGAGGCGATCAACTCACAAAATCTTGTTAGTTCTTCGAAAGTCATATGTTTAGATACTTGAAAATCAGTGTTTTAATTTCTCAATAGCTTAATTTATGGCTTCTTTTTGGTTCCAACAAATTAGGTATTTATGATTGCTATAAAATTTACTAAAATTGAGATAATTTGTATTTAATAAAATATTGAAAATCAATGGAATATAAAATACATGGTGTTATTTATCTGTGATTACAGCTCCAATAATCCTATGTATTTTGTTAGCCCTTAACACTAATTTCTTATGTAATTTTAATCAAGTGCTTAAAGCCAAGAACTGGAGCGCGTCTGATAGGAGGCTTTCGTGTTGAGCCTCCTTTTTAATTTGGATCAATCTAATAGATCTAAGACCATTTCCCAGAGATCTTCGAAAGGGATGATTTCAGTTTCTAAAGAGATTCCGGATTGGTCGAGAGGAGCAGTTGCAAGTCGTTTAATAAGTTTTTCCGAATATCTAATAGTTCTAATTCTATTAAAGTCCGCTTTTGTCATCTGGATAAGCATTTTGATGAAACAGTTGTATCTGAGCGTCTCATCATTTTTTAAATATCGGTAGCAATATTGATTCAATGCCTCGACTCTATCTATAATAGCATCATGTTTTTTCATTTGGAGCAAGTGCAGCACATGAATAATTAAAATTGAGATATTGCTACCTGTTTTTAATTTTGAATGTCCGGGGATATCATTCAAAAATTTATTGATACGAAATTTTTTAATTTTTGCTGGATCAATCTTAGTTTTTGAAGGGTTAATTTTACCAATATTCAGTAGAAAGTGAATATATGCTTCTAATAAAAGAGAACTCTGAATATTTACTGGAGATAGCTTTTTGAAATTTCTATCATTTTTTATTTCAAATATTAGCTGGAATGAAAGATTGTAGTCTTTTAAATGAAGATTATAAATTAAATAGTAATAATAAAGTGCAAATCTATTGTTTGGAATATTCTGGAATTTTTCTTTGTATCTATCAAATATTTCAGTAGCCTGGTTTGCATCTTTTTCCAAAATTGAATTCTTTAGGATCTTCAAATGAAATGTAAAGTATACTGGATAGGTAGCAAAGGGGACTGTATCGAAATACTTTACAGCTTCTCTAGAAACTTCCAACAAGGATAATCTATTTGGAAGGAGTTCGGCAAATTTTACAAGAAAAGTGTAATAACTTCGCTGAAAATTAAATGAATTGATATTGGCTTTTAATCTTGATAATTCATTGATTTTTGTATCAAAATATTCTTCTATCTCTATTTTTGAAGTTTTACTTTTTAGAGTAAGTAAGTTTTGTCTAGATATGCAATCAAGTACAAACTCCTCAGCATCTAATATTGTTTTTGCTTTATCGTAAGCAGTTGAATATTTGTTGTACTTTTTTTGGTTTAGATTGTATAGTGAAAAGTATATTTTGAGAATTTGGGATAGTAAAAGCTGTATTTCTGTGAATTGATATTTAGTTGCTATTTTATAAATTTTTTCTGCCAAGTTCATTGCTGTTTTTCTAGCACCAAACTGAACTAAAAGTTTGACTAATGCATATTGTTTGTGGGTGTAAGTATGTGCAGAGCGAAGGTCATTGATTCTAGTTTTGGTTGAAGCTAAAATGAAAACAGCATTAAAAAGTTTATTCTTAAGATCATGTTTCAAGCTACGCCATTTTTCTACGGTCCCTATATCATGGTAAATATCATAGATGGCTTCTTCTCTGGATTTATATTTACCCGAACTAAGGCCTTTGTACAATTTGTAAGCATTAGTTTTCTCATTTTCCAAAGACGCGATTCTAGGAGCTTTAATATCATGGATAAAAGTGGAAAAATCAGCTAGTTCTTGAAAATCCATAACTAAATTGTTTAATGAAATGAAGATGGGAATAATAATTTAACTAAAATTCAATAAACAATT
>CALGNN010000247.1 GCA_937961455.1 uncultured Saprospiraceae bacterium | reverse complement strand
CGTGCATTTGCAAATAATGAAATTGGACAATTTATTAAGGCTGAAGAAGATTATGTAGCAGCCTTAAATTATTTACAAAATCCAAAAAACTATTCCTATGAAAGATTGGGAAGTCCAACTACGCTAGAAATAGATGATGGGAATACTTACTTAGTCTTAAACTACACAGAGTTGTCCAGTTTAAAAATGTATGCTAATAAAAAAGAAGAAGCCTATAGCTACAATGAAAAAGCGCTACAAGCTGCTAAACATCCAACAGATATAGCCAGATGTTACCAAGAACTGGGTTTTATCCAATTGAATTTTGGAGATTTCACTCAAGTTGAAAAAAATTTAACCAAAGCGATTGAAATTTATGAAACAACTAATAACCAAACAGACTATTTCATTTGCAAAAGGGACTTAGTAGAATTCTATATGCTAACTAAAAAGTATGAAGAGGCAAAAGCTATATTATTTGAAACGAACAATGATTTTCCAGATAGACCCATGTTTCACCAAGCTTTAGATCTTAAACTGGAAGCTACCATTAATGAGATTCAAGGTGAATTTGAAGAAGCTTATGACAATTACAATGAAGCTGCCACCTTATTCGATTTATTGAGAGATGAAAAAGCCTACCGAGCTTCTCAAATTGGCGCAGCCAACGCACTTTTTCAATTAGCTGAAATAGATAAAAGTGAGGATATATTAAATCATTTTTTGCCCGCATTTAAAGAAAATAATGAATGGCATTATTTATTAGATTCCTATTTTCTATTAGCTCAAATAAAATTTAAAAATAAAGATTTCGAACAAGCTATTTCAATTGCGAATAATGCACTTACCATTGAAGAAGATATTGAATCCAATCAAATAGTAAAACGAAAAGTGCATAAATTGTTAAGCGATATTTATGAAGACAAAGAAGATTTTGAAATGAGCCTTACGCATTTAAAATCCTATTATGAAAATGAATTGATATATGATAAACTATTGGCATCTACCAATGAAAATGAATATCAAAATAAGGTATCTGAATTTATCCAAAATGAACAAAAAGCTAAGGAGGAAACTCAAAAATTGAATAAGCAAAAATTCCTGTATTTAATTTCGTCATTCACCCTATTATTTTTCCTGACCATTGGCAGCTACTTATTTTTGCAATTACAAAAATCAAGAAAGCAGATAGCGGAACAAAATGAAAATTTAGAAAAACTCAATAAGACAAAAGATAAATTTTTTGCTTTGATTGCACACGATCTTCGCAGCCCGATTGGAGCCTTAAAAAACGTAGACCAACAAATGGCTTTCTATGCTGAAAAAGGAGATCACAAGAAAATGCTAACTGCTTCAAGATTGGTTGGGCAAACTTCTAATAAACTATTAAACCTGCTTGATAATTTATTAAAATGGGCCTTGTCTGAATCTAATTTAATCGAGCACGTACCAAAAGCTATAAATCTTAAGCCGGCTATAAATGAAAACATAGCACTTTTGGAAAGTAATGCACAAGTCAAAGGAATTACATTACTCAATGAAGTACCTGAAAAATGCGTAGTGAAGGCAGATCTAAATTCATTAAACACTATTATCCGCAACCTTTTATCAAATGCTATTAAATTTTCAGACACTGGAGATAAGGTTACTTTTAACGCTATAAAAACCTCTGATCATATTTCATTTTGGGTGGAGGACACAGGAATTGGTATGACTGAAAATCAACTCAAAAACATTTTTAAATTAGAAAGGAAAATTAATTCAGGCACTCAAGGAGAAAGTGGAACAGGCTTAGGATTAGTGCTTGTGAGGGATTTGGTTCTATTACATCAAGGTACCATATCAGTAAAAAGTGAAATAGGAAAAGGAAGCAAATTTGAAATCAGCTTCCCTATTTGATAAAAAGCTCATTTATATATAATGTAGTTTCTTAAGAATGGCACTTTTTTCTCTTCTGCTAAATGGAACCTTTCGCTCTTCTAATATTAAATAGTTCTCATCTAAATCGACCGTTTTTATTTTTGAAATATTGACGATGTAACTTTTGTGGCACTTAAGAAATTTTTGATCAGGAAGCTGCGCATGAATCGCCGCCATAGGCAGCCTTATCATGAACAACTCAAATTCTGTATATATTCTAGAATACTTGCCATCAGATTCAAGATAGAATATATCATTGAATGGCACCTTAATAATTTTTTGCTTTTTCCTGATGAAAAGACTTTCAGGCTTGTCTGTTGATTCAGGAGTTCTTGCAATCAACTCACTGTCCTTGTCTTTATTTCTATTAAATGCCAAGGCAAGACATCTTTTCAATTGCAATTCAGAAAATGGTTTTTGCATAAATGCTTCTGGCTCAAATCGAGAAGCTCTTTTAAAACTTAAATCATCTGTTTGAGAAGTAATGAATATTACTGGAATTTCCTTTTGCTGATGTATGAGTCCAATAAGTTCTATCCCATCGTATTCTCCTTGAATCACAATGTCCATAAGAATGAGATCTACTTTTTTTTCACTTATAATGGCTAAAGCATTCTCTGAATTATCTGCTATCCCCGCAATCTGGTACCCAAGTTTTTCAAGCATGACTTCCAGCTGCATTGCAAATAGCTCTTGATCTTCAACAATCAATATCGATTGATTCATTTTTTCTTCTTTCAATATGTGTGTCTTTAGACGAAAAAGATAAGAATTTACTATAACAGCTTCGCTAACAATTATGAATATAATAAGCTGAAATTATTTGAACGAAAAGTTTTTACCGCTCATGGACATAAATACTACCGTTGATGTCCAATTCCAGATTTGGACTTAAAAATGAATTTACATTTAGAGTGAAATCGCATATAAGTAAAAGTTAAAACTCCAATACTATGAATGCCGCAATAAAAGACCCGATGCGCTTTGCACTAACTAAGAGAGAACTTCAAATCACTCGACTCATTGTGAATGAATACTCGACTAAAGAAATTGCCCAAGAACTATTCCTTAGTATAGAAACTATTAAGACCCATCGCAAAAATATTCTACACAAGATGTGTGTCAAAAATGTTGCTGGGATCGTAAGAGAAGCTATGCATCAAAAAATATTATTGTTAAATACTGCTTAGTTCTACTCTAGAAATTAAGCCCCAAATAAATTAAGAAATACGTCCAATTCAATAACCTTTTTTTTATAAAAAATGTACAATGAAAAATTTAATAATTATTCTAATGGCATCTGTTTGCATTTTGTTTGTATCAAAACAAAACATATACGGACAAGTAACTGTGCCGATTAATACCCTTGGAGTCAATGGAAACTCTCTGATATCTGATTTTGATCCTACTCCAGAAAACACCGTTTTACTCCATGTTCTAGAGGGAATTACTGGAGAACCTCAATTGAGATTTGTAAATGAAGCTGGACCATTTCCATTTTATGACATAGGAATGGATGGATCAAATAAGTTTACCATTGAATATAATGATAACCCTGCAGTGACACTTTTACCAACTGGTGAAATGGGAATAGGGATTGAAAATCCTACTTCCACCTTTCACATTCAAAGTTTACTAGGTAATGTCAACGGATTTAAAGTAGAAAGCAATAGTCCAATCGGTGTGTCTATGAATATGCTAGCTTCTGATCCAGGTGGAGAAGAATATGCTTTCTTTAGCACAGCCAACGGTGCTTCTGAAGGTGCAGGTAAATTCCTGATCAAGGATATCAATGATGATGAGGTCAGAATGACCATTGATCCAGATGGTTTTATCGGATTTGGTTTGACTGACCCGAGCTCTTCTTTACACGTTAAAAGCTTACTAGGCAATGTCAACGGTTTCAAAGTAGAGAGCAATAGTGACATTGGTGTTTCCATGAATATGCTAGCCTCTAATCCAGGTGGAGAAGAATATGCTTTCTTTAGCACGGCTAATGGCGCGTCTGAAGGTGCAGGTAAATTCTTGATCAAGGATGTCAATGAGGATGAGGTCAGAATGACTATTGACCCTGATGGTTTTATTGGCTTTGGTTTGACTGACCCAAGTTCTTCCTTACATGTAAAAAGTTTACTGGGTAATGTCAACGGTTTTAAAGTAGAAAGTAATAGTGACGTTGGCGTTTCAATGAATATGTTAGCTTCTGATCCAGGGGGACAGGAATATGCATTTTTTAGCACAGCCAATGGCGCGTCTGAAGGAGCAGGCAAATTCTTATTGAAAGATATTACTAATGATGAAGTGAGACTAACAGTAGCAGCTAATGGAAAGATTGGAATTAATAATACTGATCCAGGCAATTATATGTTAAATATTTCTCAAACCGGGTCTTTTGGTTTGCTATTAGAAAATTCAACAGCTAATGGTACTTGGGAGCAAGTTTCATTTTCAGGTTCATCAGGCGCTTTAGCATTGTATCAAAATGGAAATTTACGTGGAAGCTTTAATGCCAGTACTGGAGCCTATACCTCAATCTCTGACAGAAGCCGTAAAAACACGATTCGGTCAGCAGAAGATGTGCTTAAAAAAGTAAACGCCTTAGAAGTAAGCAGATATAAATTTAATGGCGATCCTGAAAACAAAGATCATTTAGGATTTATAGCACAAGATGTCGAAAAGATATTTCCAGAATTGGTTAGCATCGCTAACTCAGACAGAGCTGACGGTATTTACACCATGGATTACAGTGGATTTGGAATCATATCTATAAAAGCCATTCAAGAGCTTAGTGATGAGAATGATGAACTAAAAAGCAGACTGGCAAAATTAGAAGCGCAAATGGAAGCACTACTTAAGGACTAATACTTCACATCGATTATATAATTATAATGTAAGTTTGACATAAGGCCCTGCAGTTGCAGGGTCTTATTTTTTATTAGCATATTTTCATGAAGCAATAAAATACACCACTAAAAATTTCTCCAAAATATCAAGGTCTCCGATTCATACGTTTTATCTAGGTCTTTAATATCTTTACTTTATAAATTGAATTGATCAGAAATGATAAAACAAACATTCATAGTAAGTTTAATTGGAATCTTAATGTTGGCTTTCAATCCTAAGGAAGCCCAGGCTCAATCTTATGCTTTTGGATTCAAACTAGGTCCAACTCTAGGTATCCAACAATGGAATGGCTCCAATTCGCGCCAACCACTCATTAGATATCACGCTACTGCATTTATAGAATCAGCTCCAGTTGAAAATACCTATGGACTGTTTGCACAATTGGGCTACCATGAAGTAGGCAGTTCTGTGAGAACCAATAGTTTTGTCAATCCTCAAACTGGGACTGTTTTCCCAAGCAGAAATTATCCTTTAGGTTTTAGAAATGTGCATGCTTCTGTAGGCGCAAAAAAGAAAACACTATTCAGAGACAGAGGTTATTTATATTATGGCTTTGGGCTTCGTGGAGAATTTAATATCAACATGTATTCCACGGGCTACTTGCAGGGCTACGAAGGTTTCCAAAATAGATTGACCTATGGTGTCTTGGTCAATACGGGCATCGAATTGCCCTTTGGTGAATTTGTTTCAGGTATTGTAGAATTATCTATCGGCCCTGATTTTTCAAAGCAAATCAATATTGGACCCATTGATACAGGTTTTAATAACTCCAATGGAAACCCGATCATTATCAATTCCACTGAAGTTACCAATGTATTTGTGGAGTTATCCGTTGGTATGCGATTCTTACATAAGATTACCTACATCGATTAAGCACTTTTAAGACGAATTACAAGCTACCGTTTACTTACAAACCAAAGAAAATAATTCTTATAACGTATTTTTGCGTTATAAATCGTAATCAATAGTTGTGTTTTTGTGAAATTAGTTATACATTGGATCATCAAATTAATTTCAATGCAAAAACTTACAAAGGTTGAGGAGGAGATCATGCAGATCGTTTGGGAAATTGAGCCATGCTTGGTGAGTGATATCATCAAAAAAATTGGAGATCCTAAGCCACCCCATTCCACCATTTCTTCCATCGTACGCATCTTAGAAAAAAAGGCATTCGTGGGCCACAAAGCCTATGGAAGAACTTATGAATATTTTTCAAAGGTTTCTAAGAAGGAATACAGCAAGAACAGCTTAAAATCCTTAGTGAAAAACTATTTCTCAGGATCAATGGATGAATTGGTATCCTTTATGGTTAAAGAAAATGATTTAAGTTTAAAAGAACTTTCCAACACCATTGAAAAACTCAATCAACATAAAGACTAAGACATTCAATAAAGAAAATTATGATAGCATATATAATTAAGGTTAGTATTTGTTGGATGTTATTTCTCTTTTTGTACCAACTTTTCTACAAAAAAATAACCTTCTTTTCTGCCAATAGATTTTACCTTTTATCTTCTTTGATATTGGGAATATTGATCCCTTTAGCAGAATTTTTACCAGCGATTTTTCCATCAAATGATTTGGCTGTATTCGCAGCTCCAGTGATTTCAGGAATAGATCAAATTCAAATCATTGTCAACGAGCCTTCAAGTTATACACTTACTTGGCCAATGGTACTTAGTATAATATACTTATTAGGATTGAGCCATTTTTTAATAAAATTTTTCGCAGGACTCTATTCGATTTATCAATTGAAAAAGAATAATCAGGTTTATGATAAAGGCTCCTATTACTTGGTAAAAACCACTGAGCCACATCTTCCATTTTCGTTTTTTGATCATGTATTTATTAGCAATCAATATCCTTTCCCTGAAAAGGAATTCGACATGATCTTATCTCATGAAAAATGTCATATCAACGAAAAACATAGTTGGGACATCATGTTTATTGAAATCACAAAGGCATTATTCTGGTGTAGTCCACTCATTTATTTTTATAAAAAAGAAATAAAACAAACACATGAATTCATTGCAGACGCCTATTGTGTCAATGGCAATGAAACAAAACAAGACTATAGCCAATTACTATTACAAACCAGTAACTCAGATTTACAGCTGAGCTTAACTAATAATTTTTTTAATTCATTTTTACAAAAAAGAATCAATACCATGCTAAATAATAAGTCTAATAAGATGGCAAAGCTTAGGTACCTTTTGTTCCTTCCACTTTTGTTGGGGCTAAGCATCCTATTCATGAGCCAAAAGAATCATGATTTTATTGAATCAACAATGGATGTAAGTGAATTAAGTCTAGAAACAAACGACTTACTTTCAAACATTACTTATGTACTTGATACCATACCACCACCTCCACCACCTCCGCCGCCAATTACAAAAACACCGCCACCACCTCCTCCGCCAATACATCCTGAGAAAGTTGGTCAGCGTAATGTGATTGACATAAGTGAACAGAGCCAAAGTACAGATGATATATTCAAAGTGGTAGAAGAGATGCCTCGTTTTCCAGGATGTGAAGGCATGGAAGGAGACAATGAAGAACTAAGACAATGTTCTAATAAAAAAATGCTTGAATACATTTATACCAATATCAAATATCCAAAGGAAGCTAGAGAAAAATGACTTCAAGGAGTATTCGTTGTTCAATTTGTTATTGATAAAAATGGCACCGTAGAAAATGCAAAAGTTGTTCGAGACATTGGAGGTGGAGCTGGCAAAGAAGCATTGAAAGTTGTCAAATCATTTAATGATATGCCTGAGCGATGGAGAGCTGGTC
>CALGNN010000246.1 GCA_937961455.1 uncultured Saprospiraceae bacterium | reverse complement strand
AAATCAGCATTTAATTGTGTACACTACGATCATTGAAGTTCAACAAATAAAGTTCGATCGTCTGTTCACCTAACACCTTTGTTTACGTGCGCAGTCGCGCTTCTCTCTCTTGATGACCTGTCGGTCATAATCAGCTTCGCTAATTCGTTCGTTCATATCCAGATTTTATACTATTGATTGCATTATGGGATCTTTAATTGTTTTGCATATTCAATCAATCCTTACTGCAATCCAAGATGCCTCAATTATTAAATAACAAAAAAGAATTACTACCAAATTTGTTCAGAATATTTGCGTACTTCACTTCTCATTGCTAATATCGTCAGCAATACTAATTGATTTGACTATCAGTAAAGAGCTAATTCCTTAGCTCCTGTGTACAGTAAACAAGTTTTAGTGACAAGCCGCTAATTCTCTGAGCTCTGTAAACAAATGACGAATAAATGTAGCAGCGTTGCATTATGAATCGTATCCTTATTGCGTTGTATCTTACTATCTTTCTCACTTCGACCACTTTTGGTCAGGTCAGCGAATTTGACATCAGCTACCCACTCAAAGACAGAACAACCATTCCTACCTTGGACGAAGAAGGCTATGTTTGGTTGATTAATTCTGATAAAACAGACTTTCTACGATACGATGGACATGCAACTGAGCCATGCAACCTACCGCAGCTTATTGGACAAGAAGTTAAAATGAAAGAGGTAGAGATTGCGATCTTCTTTGATGGCGGTGTCATACTCGAAGTAAAAGAACAGCTCCTCTTGTTTAATTTAACAACGCAAAAGTCTAACGTGTTGTGGAATATACCTGAGCATCACCTAGTTCATTTTCTACATAAAGATGACGAAGGAAATATTTGGTTATTCACTA
This sequence comes from uncultured Saprospiraceae bacterium, assembly GCA_937961455.1. GTDB lineage: Bacteria > Bacteroidota > Bacteroidia > Chitinophagales > Saprospiraceae > CALGNN01. The sequence goes on along the minus strand of CALGNN010000246.1, from coordinate 7,950 downwards.
GTCGCACAGATAGCACAGCACGTCCTGTTTACAAAATCAAACCGGGATCTGTTCCAAGCTATGCTTTTGATTTATTTCCACATTTTGGTTCAACCTATCTTAATTGGTGGACAGTCGTTCAGGATGCGAATGGACTGCTCTACTTCCACGATCATGAATTCGGTCTGTTGATTTTGAATGAAAACGGGGAACGCCAATCGTTGCAGTTGGCAGACCAACAAGACTTTGATGACAAATTTCCTTGTAGCATATTCCAACTGGACAACACGAATAAATTATGGAGAGTTTTTGAAAATACTTTTGAAGTTTATGATGAACAATCGAAACGTTTCCAACGACACGCCCTTAGTGGTCAATTGTCAATCGAAACGAATTGTCCTCAAATTGGCTCGCATGGTTTTAAAATCAATTTCATTTTTATTGATTCTCAAAATAGAATATGGATCGGCGGTGAGGATTCTGCCTTATTTATGTTTGATCAAGGTAAAAAGAAACTCAGTTTTTTTTCAAAAGAACTCATTGATCATTTAGGCGGTCAAGAAGGAAATATACACGCACTTATTGAGGATCACACTGGAAACTTGATCGGTTCTAAACGAGGAGGTGTGTTTAAAATATCTCCTAAAACCAGCTATATGCGCAGTTACTTGGTTGATACTAAAAACAAAGATCACTTAATATACCACCATCCAGATCATCCGATTTACGATAAGCTTATCGCATCAGTAGGAGAGCTCGGAATTACAAATAGTAGAATCAAATCGATTGTTGAAGAAGAAAATGGAGATATTTATTTACATGATTCAAGGTTCTATTATAATATAAGTGAGCTTACTAATAGAGCTGAAATTCTTCCTTTTTACTTTTCAAAAAGTAAGACCAATATCTTCCTCCAAGATGAGGTAAGAATATTATCCTCTTGGAATAATATATTTAGTTTTGATAAGAAATTCCAAACTCAAAAACTTCCTTTTAATGGCAATGGAATAGAAAATATCGTTAAACAAAAAAACGGAAACATTTGGTACTCCGGCTTTCTACAACGTGATCTTGAATCTGGCCAACGTGTCACTTTTTTCTCAACGCTTGAATCGTTGGAAGACCTAAGCGTTTCCAAAAGCTATATAGATGCAAAGGGTACTGTAAACTTTGATAGCATTCGTGTGTATAGTTTCGATGAAGACGCGGATGAAAATCTGTGGTTGGGTACTGATCATGGTATATATAAAATAAACACATCAACAAATGTCATAGATCATATAGGCCTCAGGTTTAGCTACAAAAATGACAGTATCACATTATCCCCAAGTAAAAAATTAAGTGTCCATCCAATTCGAGATCGAAAGATCGCTTTCTTTAATGAAGGAATGATAGCGATTTATGATCCAATCACAATGGCATTAGAACAATACATCAATGCAAAAGAACTCGGTGTAAAAACTATGATTAGAGCTGCTTATTTTCCAAATGAACGCGAAGTTTGGTTTGGTGATTACGATGGATTAAATCATTATGAATGGGCTAAAAAAAAATGTATTCAATTTTCAGAAAACGATGAGCTAGGCGCTCGGTCAATATTGAATTGCATCAAGCCATTAAAAGGTCAGCAAATTGCAATCGGAACAGAAAACGGGGCTTATATTTTTGATCCCGATGTGCTTCTAAAAAATTACGAAGAGCAAGCAAAAGTTGATCGTAAAACAGCACTCAATCTTGTTACAGCCACCTATTTGAACGGTGCCAATGACTCAGAAATACGAATCAATAATTTCAATGATGTTGGTACGGAGATAAAACTGTCTTATAACGACAAAATGTTAAAATTTTCTTTTGCCTTGATGGACTTTTGTCGACCGCACAAACATGTATTCTCCTATTGGCTTGAAGGTTATCAAAAAACATGGTCTGCACCGTTAAAAGACAATGTAATTCAATTTTCAGGACTGCCTTCTGGATCTTATACCTTACACGCAAAAGCACACAACGGTAGTGGTATATGGAGTGATAACGTTAAGTCCGTTCCCATTTTAGTTCGTGTTGCCTGGTTTCGTTCTTGGTGGTTTATTGCACTTTGTATCGCAGCTGTCAGCCTTTTAGGCTATCTCGCGTTCAGGCATTATTTACGCATCGCAGAAAATAAGCACCGATTAAAAGAAGAAGCAAGTCATCGTAGTCAACTACAAGAATTGGATCGGCTAAAAACTAATTTTTATACCAATATCACCCATGAATTTAGAACTCCTTTGACCGTCATCATGGGGATGAATGAAAACATTAAAGATCATAATAAAGAAAAAACACTTATCCGTAGAAATAGTAAAAATTTACTTGGCTTGGTAAATCAGCTGCTTGACATATCCAAAATGCAATCTAATAAGGTCAGCTTAGATTATACTCAAGGCGATATCGTGGCTTACCTGCAATATTTACTATCCTCATTTCACTCATTAGCTGAAGATAAAAATATTCGATTGCATTTTGAATCTAACATGGAATCATTGTCGATGCAATACAATGAGCGTGGGATTCAACAAATCTGTTATAATTTGATTTCCAATGCGCTGAAGTTTTCTGACTCAGGAGATGTGGTACGATTAAAAGTTGATAGAGAACAGCGTGATAACATAGATCGGATTGTGATAAAAGTGATTGATACTGGTCGAGGAATTTCATCAGAACTGGTCAATCATGTTTATGATAAATTCTACCAGATTGATGCGAACCATGACAACGAAAACCAAGGAACAGGAATAGGTTTATATTTAGCCAAAGAACTCATTGAACTTATGGAAGGTACGATCAGTGCTAAAAGCAAGCTAGATGTTGGGACGACATTCACTGTGACCTTACCTATATCGAATGAGCTGACAAGCCAGCCTGCAATACCATTGGATTACGAAAACCCACAAGTAGAAATGACGACCATCGGTATAAGCCAATCCCAATCACCGATTAAGATTGAAACATTAATCGATGAGGATGTGCTTACCGAAGACGCGTTGCCGATTTTATTGCTTATCGAGGATCATAATGATATTGTTATTTACGTTGAAAGTATACTCTACAAATATTATCAAATCGTCATGGCTAAAGACGGTGCCGAAGGCATAAACAAAGCCATACAAATCATACCTGACATCATCATTTGCGATGTTATGATGCCTTATAAAAATGGATTTGAAGTGTGTCAGCAGCTCAAGCAAGATCGCCGAACAGATCATATTCCCATCATACTATTAACCGCCAAAGTAGCTGATAACGATCGGGTGATGGGGTTCAAACTTGGTGCAGACGCCTATCTTAATAAGCCATTCAACAAAGATGAATTACTTGTCCGTTTGGAGCAATTGATTTTAACACGCACCAAAATTCAGGAACATTATAATAATTTGCAGTTACTTCCTGAAAGCGATGAAACTAATGTTAACGACAAGTTCGTCACGAGTCTTCAGTCCATTATATTATCAAATCTGGATAATGTTGATTTTGGTATGGAAGACTTGACAAAGCAACTTTTCATGAGTCAAAGCCAGGTTTTTCGCAAAACTAAGGCCATCCTCAACAAAACACCTGTAGCATACATTCGATCCATTCGTTTGGCAAAAGCTAAGGAGTTACTCCTCGATGCGACATTGAACATTTCTGAAATCGCTTATAAAACAGGATTTAAAACTTCTAATTATTTCGCCAGAATCTTTCAAGGTGAATATGGAAGTTCGCCAAGTGATTTTCGTAAGCGGAAGAAAAGAATCGATTAGGTGAATCACATAGCAGAGGTTTCACTTGAACCGTGAACTCGCATATTATTTATAGTATGAAGTTATGGTGTAAAAGCAATTGCTTAATGGTGAAACTGTCTGGGTTCAATCCAAATATCATGCAAGCAGTTTGAGAACAGAACGTTTCATCTTCATATCAAAACCTGAGGCCTTGAACAAGCTTATCTTTGTCACTTATTACTAAGTTTCGCGATCGGTCTCACTCAACTCCTAATTTTAGCTCATTTTCCCTAAAATCACAACACACACATTTTCAAACAGTTAGCATTATTCAGTCAGCATTTTGACCGAATAATGCTAACATTTTGATCATTTGTCATAGAAGCTTCATTTAAGTTTGCTGTCGAGCATTTAGATCAATCCCTATGATGAATAATTTTTTAAATGCAGACTTAATTTCTAACGAATCAATTTTTAATTCAATTAATCCAATATTATGAAATCAACGAAATCTTTTATCCAAAACGGCTTCTTACTAGGTCTTTGTCTGTTTGCATTTACCGTATCGATGCAGGCTCAAGTGTTAGATCTTCAAAGCACTACCGAGGGCCTGCTCGTGCCAAGAATGACGACAGCTCAAAAAGATGCAATCCCGACACCAGATCAAGGGCTGCTCGTGTACGATATCGAGACGATGTCCTTTTGGTATTATGATGATTTGCGATGGAATGAGGTGTCAAACGGCTTGTCAGATCAAGATCAAGACACAGAAGTCTTCGTCGAGAAATTTATAGATGAAGACAAAATCAGAATGGTAGCAGCTGGCACTGAAGTCATGCAATTGACATCTGATGCGGTGACAGTTTCTCCAAACAATTTCAGGATCATGGAAGTAGATTCATTTGGAACATTTTTGGGCAGATGGAATTCAGGGCATCCGGGTCTATCAAGTCAATTGACATTATCAGGACTGTTCAATGTAGGCGTCAACAATGGTCTTTTTGACTCAACAAATCCAAGCTTTGGAACCACCAAACTGCTCATTGAGGGTTATCAAAATGATGGACCTGTCGTCTACCCTATTTATGTCAAGGATGAAAACAACCTAGTAGATTTTTTCATTCGGAATAAACTTAGTCCGTCTGGGCGCTCACTAATGTATTTTCAAGGAAATATGGCGATTGGTAGCGAGAATTGGGCATCTTCAGATTCCTTATATCGACTATCTGTCGATGGCAAAATTGCCTGCGAAGGTGTTCTCGTCGACCTATCCGTAGACTGGCCAGACTATGTATTCGAATCTGATTATGATCTCAAAACTTTGGCCCAAGTCCGAACCTTCATTCAAGAAAATGGCCACCTTCCGGGTGTTCCATCGGCACAAGAAGTCGAAGATCATGGATTAGACCTCGAAGAAATGAATACCATATTAATGGAAAAAGTAGAAGAATTGACCCTCTACATTTTACAGCAACAAGATCAATTAAAGGATCAACAAGATGGCATTATAGAGATGAAAAAACATTTTGAAGCAAGATTTAGATTGCTTGAAAAAAATCAATCAAAGTAGATGATGGTTTTTTGCGCTAACAAAAATTTTATCACTTTAAAATATGACTTCAATGAAAACTATTTATAAACTAACGATGCTCGCCGGCTTCTTGCTGATGCTGCAATATGCACAGGGGCAAGAAATATCAAACAGGCAGCAACTCGATGAAATGGCAGTGCGCCTCAGGGCTGAAGCCGAACAAGACTTTGCCACGGCCAAGACAAAAGCGCTAGAAAAAGGGTGGTCACTCGACGGTCTGGTAAAACTTGATGACCGCGGAAATCCAATGTACGTGAAATCGAATAATGAAAATGCCGCTAATTTAACTGGAACATTTGCCCTTCGATTCTTTAATGGTGTCACTGGATCTGGTCTCAAAATGGGAATATGGGAAGTTAAAGGAGTGCCGTTATTGAGCCATCAAGACTTTCAATCTCGAATCACTGTTAAAGATGGATCGGTCAATACCAGTCCCCACGCTACTGCAGTAGCTGGCACTTTGATGGGTAAACCTCCTGGCCCAATCGATTCTAGGGGCATGGCATATGATGCTTTATTAGATGCTTATGATCAAAACCAAGATCTAGCCGAAATGGCTACGGCAGCTGCGAGCAGCACCAGTGATGTAGCTGCAGGGAAACTTCTTATATCTAATCACTCGTACAGTTACATCGCTGGTTGGAACTTGGATACGCTCTCCAGCGGAGCTGTAAACCGTTGGAATTGGTACGGTGATATAGCAGATTACATCCCAGGTGGTAACGATCAAAAGTTTGGTCGTTACGGAACGGAAGACGAGACGATCGATGGCATCGTACGGTTAGCACCATACTATCTACCAGTGTTTGCTTCAGGAAATGACGGTGCCAATGACCCAACAAATTCCGGATTTCCACTCAACTCTGTGCGATTTGGCACGAGTGGTGATTTTGTTCCATGGGACGCCGCATTGCATCCTGATGCAGACGGCGATGGAACTACAAAATTTAATACTATTTCTGTTGGGTCATTAGGCAAGAATATTCTTACTGTCGGAGCTACTGAAGACGTAACACTGCTAGCTACAGATTTTTCGAGTCGTGGCCCCACCAACGATGGAAGGATTAAACCAGAGATCGTGGGAATGGGACGAGATCTATATACGGCATCTGACGAGAGCGACGCGAGTTATACCACCGCCAGTGGAACCTCATTCGCGACCCCTCAAGTTGCTGGCTCGTTGCTCCTATTACAAGAACTCTATCGCGACCTCCATCCGACTGGAGGTGATTACAACTTCATGAAAGCAGCTACATTAAAGGCTTTGGTGATCAATTCAGCGACTAGTAATACCGATAAACCAACCTATGCTGAAGGCTTTGGTCGCTTGAATGCATTTAAAGCCGGGAGCGTCATCAAGCGTGATGCCTGGGTTGGCGGAACCGGAGGTGCTACCATCATTGAAGATGTCATTGCCAATGCGAGTGATACTTTTGTTTACAAAGTAAGAATTAAATCAGGTGCTGATTTTCGTGTCACCTTGGCTTATAATGATGTGCCAGCTGCTACCTTGATCAATGATTTAGACCTGCGGATTATATCATCAACAGGAACTGAAAGGGGGCCATGGATACTAAATCCCGACTTTCCACATTTTGCCGCTGGCTATGCTGATAATGATATAGATAATGTAGAGAGTTACAACAGGGCCACTATGCCGTCTGGTGAAACTACCATTTTAGTATTAGTAGAAGGCAGCCTACACAACAATGAACCTCAACCCTTTTCACTAGTGGTTTTTGGTATTGATTCCGATTGTTCTGTGACGATTAATCACAGCTTAGAAGATCTACCATCAGCAAATTATATAGCAACAGATGAGATCATTTCTTTAGCTAAATTAAAAGCAGATAAATCGATTACATACACTACTAATGGAAAAATTGAACTTATACCTGGATTTGTTGCTAATGCAGAGGCGACCTCTGGATCTGGCTATTTTAAAACGGCGGTAGGCGGATGTCCTTAGGTTTTTTTTATAATAGAATTAAATAAAACAGAGGGAAGTGCCATTAAATACAAGCTATTTTAATCGCAGTTCCCTTCGTTTAACAAAATAGAAAGAATACAAATCATATCAATACATCAGTGCCCAACAAGTTTCTGGGCAAAAAATCCTATAAATAATCAAGTGTGAATCAGTAATGGCTTATCATATAGAAGATATCAATTAACCGAAGAATGAATCACGATCCATAACAATAGACAACATAAAAAACAGAACTACAACAAATAATACTTACCATTTTTATTTCACCAAAATAAGAAATCAACAACCCTACACCCCCAACCTAACTTCAAACCCATCCACCATAGCTATTTCCAACTTTCCTTTAATCCGTTCACTGCGCATCTTCATATTACTCATGCATGTCCCGGAAGTTTTTATCGTTGATGGATCGACCTTTTTCATTTTAGTTTTTGAAAGCATAAAATCTGAACAGACTCAAATACAATAGCCTGCAAAAAGTGTTTTGATTTGTTAGTAGTTATTCTTTCCACCCACCGCGCTAGCGTGCTAGCGCCACCCTTCTAAGGGTGGTGTCTGCTCTTCCTGCAAATCAGCATTTAATTGTGTACACTACGATCATTGAAGTTCAACAAATAAAGTTCGATCGTCTGTTCACCTAACACCTTTGT
>CALGNN010000245.1 GCA_937961455.1 uncultured Saprospiraceae bacterium | reverse complement strand
CCTAAGCCCAATCCAGATTCAAGCATGAGTCCCCACTTATTGGTAAAGCGAAAAGAAAAATTTGAATTTATGTACCAAGCTGAACCGGAATTTTTATTGATAAATCCACCTATTTCTCCTGTTTGGAATAGCCGAGCTCTTTCACGCTTTAAGTAATAAAATTCTGTACCAACTGACAATCCTGGATGAATGGGATTTAAGCGAAATACTTTAGATAAGGGAAATGCCCACGAATGATTTGTTAGACTCACACTTATAGGAAAGTCTTGTTTCTTTTCAAGGCTTGTATTTTGCCCTATAAGTGATGGTATTCCAAAACTTAGAAGTAAAAAGCTAAGTAAAACTGTTTTTTTGCTGAACATATTATTTGGTTTAAATGATGCAACAAAGAAGCAGTATCCAATAGTCGAATACAATCGGGAAAGTGTATGAATTATCAATTTCATACAAAAGTATGAGAAAGCTAATTAGCTGATAATCAATATGTTAATTTGAGAAGGCATAAAACAGCTCCATTTTGTTTTTGACACCTACTTTTTTGTAAATATTACTCACGTGCGATTTTACGGTTGGCATAGAAATGAATAGACTCTCTCCTATCTTTGCATAGGTATAGCCTTTAACCAAAAGTTCGGCAACCTCTTGCTCTCTTTGGGTCAAATTGTAAGAATCATAATGTTTTATTTCAGGAGCATTCTCAGGACGAAGCAAGGATAGTCTCGACAGATCATCGAAAATTTTACTCACTGCCAAGATGATAAAAAACATCGTCAAGGTAATGGGCATTTCTATATTCAAAAAGGAAAGCGATGATATTTTCGTCGAAATAAATTCTACAAAAATTAAAGCTGGCAGGATCGTCATCACAACTATAGCCATAGCTCTCTCATTCTTTTCTCTATGCTTAATTTGGATTCCAGGCTTTGTAAATCTTATTAATAACATGGAAGAAAAGACCGATACACCAAGAAAAATATTCGTTGATAATTCAATAGGAAAAACAAAACCGAAAATTGTCTTGGCTATAAGAATCAAAAAAAGAACAGCTGCAACTCCATAAAGGATCCATTTAATTATTGGAGCTATTTTAAGCTGTCGTTCAACAAAAATATTTAAAGGGGTGGTTAAGCCAAGACCAATAATACATGTATGAATTAAAACATCTAGTTGCCCTCCTCCTTCAGTATGCAAAAAACCAAGTATACTAGCAATACTCATTGTAACAACTAAAGACAAAAAAGAAAAAGTAAAAAGAACCGTTTCTATGTATTCTATTTTCCGCTTATAACACACCAACTCCAAGAATAGCGTGATGATTCCAATTGAGTATGCTGATATAAATAAGATGTAAGCAAAAATTTGCATGGTGCCAATTAAATCTACTTAAAGATATTATTTATAGTAGGCATTCTTGAAATTTCTATTTCTTTTCAAGCAGTATGGCATTCAGACTAATATATCCCGGGAATGATTTTAGAAGTTTGCTTTTGGTATAATTGAAAATCAGGATCAGCACCATAACGCTCTTTCCAATTTCTTTGCAGAATTCGAACTCCACTAAACGCTACAATTATGAAAGTAATCCATAATGGCCCAATTAGACTAACATACCAATTTGTATAGGAAAGACTAGCTAGCAAAATACCCCACCAAAAGAGTAATTCGCCAGCATAATTTGGATGTTGGACATACTTAAACAAGCCAGAACTCATAAATTTATCTGGCTGCTTCAATTTAAACTGAAACTTCTGTTGGTCAGCAATAAGCTCAATAATAAGTCCAAGAATTGATATTACTAATCCTATTAAAAAAAGTCCACTTGGTACCTTAGCTACAGATTGAAAACTTAATATAATGGGAATCATTACGATGCAACAAGTTAGGCCTTGCATCACCCAAAAAAATAAAAAGGAAACAAAATTGACTCTTATGTGATCAAATCTATCATCCTTTCCAATTTTATGTATTCTATACATTAAGTAAGAACCTAAACGGACGCCCCAAATTAACACCAGTGCAAAAAAGATTATATCAACCAAAGAATGCTCTGACTGAAATAAACCAAAAGCCGCAATGGCTATAAAAGTCACTGAGTAACTTATATCGGTAATTTTATCAGTTTGAAAAATATACGCAATTACAAACATCAATAAATTGACGCCAACTGAAAAGCCTAAATAGTTTAAGATTAGATCCATTATAGTTCAACTAATTAATACATAAATGGTTTAAGAGGAATTTGATCCTTCCACTTTTCCGACTATCCATTTCTAGTAGATGCAATTTGAATAATTATGTATTTTAGCTTACATGAAATTGCATTCATACATGAATACCATCTTTTTAATCCTTCCTTTTATTTTTTCATGCTCAAACTCAGAACCTACTCCTGAAGTCATCTTATTAACTGAGTCTGCTAAAATCGTAGCAGTAGAATGCACAGGTGGCCCAAACGCATATACTCTTGAAGTTACTATTGAAAGTCCAGATACAGGTTGCGAACAATACGCAGATTGGTGGGAGGTGTTTTACCCTGATAGCACTTTGATATATCGTAGGATATTAGGACATAGCCATGTAGACGAGCAACCTTTTACTAGAAGTGGTGGCCCTATCAATGTAGGCCCTGACGAATTCATTTATGTCAGAGCTCATATGAATAACACAAGTTATGGCAGCCAAGTTTTTAGTGGCAATGTACGCGATGGCTTGGTACTGGACTCCTTAAATAACAACTACGCTATCGGCCTTGAAAATCAAGAGCCCCTCCCAGGCGACTGTCCTTTTTAGATTCAACATTCAAGTCTAAAACTTTTACAAATTTTCCCATTTCTACAGTCATAAGGCATTTATTCATAGCTCGGTGGCACATCCACGAGCCTATATTTGCATTGTAATTTTTAACAATCTAATCATGAGAAAAATACTCTTACAAACGCTCTTACTAGCAGCGATTTTACTTTCTGCTTGTAGCAATGCAAAAAATTCTAAATCTATAAAAACTGAAAAAATGGAATTATCTAACAAGGACAAAGTTGTAGCATTATTAAACAGCTTTAACACAGGTGATCAGACTCCGATTTCTTACATCAACCCCAACAACTATGTGCAGCATAATCTTGATGTTGGCGACGGCCTTGCTGGCTTTGGGGCTGTCATGCAACATGCACCTCCTCAAGGCTTCAAAGCAAATGTAATCAGAGCATTCGAAGATGGTGACTATGTATTCACCCACACAGAATATGACTTTTTTGGACCTAAGGCAGGCTTCGATGTATTTAGATTCGAAAACGGATTGATCGTTGAGCACTGGGACAATTTAACTGAAGTAACTCCCCCGAATCCAAGTGGAAGAACACAATTTGATGGTGTAACATCTGTCTCTGATCTTGATAAAACAGCATCAAATAAAACAGTTGTTAAAGGATTCATCAATGACATACTTTTAAATGGGCAGCAAAACTTTACAGACTATATTAACCCTACCATGTATCATCAGCACAATTCTGCTGTAGCAGATGGATTAGATGGGTTAGGTGCTGCGCTGAAATATTTTGCAGAGAATGGAATGGTCATGGAATATCACAAGCTTCACAAAGTGCTTGGACAGGGCAATTTTGTATTGTCAATCAGTGAAGGAAAATTTGGCAAAGGAGATCATGTAGCCTATTATGATCTTTTCCGCCTGGAAGAAGGAAAAATAGTCGAGCATTGGGATGTGATCCAAAACATTCCTGAAAGATCTGAATGGAAAAATGATAATGGAAAATTTTAAACCATAGTCTATTCAAGACTGATTTAATCCAACAAAAAAAAGACTTGACCTAATGGGTCAAGTCTTTTTTTGTTGCAAAGGCTCTTCAGGTGGTTATGATAACTTTATGTATTTTGAAAATAAATACATCACAGATTTATGGAAAAGGCTCTGCAAACCATGATTAATAATATGCCTGAGAAAACAGGTAAATCATTGGAACAATGGAAGAAAATTTTAAAAGCTAAAGCATTTGAAAAACATTCAGAAGGCGTGAAATTTTTAAAGGCAGAACATGGAGTAAGTCATGGCTTTGCTAATACAATAGTTACACTCTCAAAAGAAGAAAATAATTCCTCAGATGACTTAGTGCACAATCAATATAAAGGCAAAGAGCAGCTCCTCCCCTTGTATAAGCAGCTCATCAGTTACGTTCAGTCACTAGGACAAGATGTTACAATAACACCAAAGAAAACTAGCGTTAGCGTCATCAGAAAAAGACAATTCATTTTAATCAAACCTGCAACAAAAACAAGAATTGACCTGGGCTTCAAACTAAAAAATACAGCTGTTACTGAAAGGCTTGAAAATTCTGGACCTTTTGGTACTATGTGTACACACAGGGTCAAACTTTCAGACATAAAGGAGATTGATAAGGAATTAAAAAATTGGATTAAAGAAGCTTATGATCAATCCGTCTAGATCAAAAAATTTTGAAAAAGCTTTCTTTTTATTGCAGCCTTATAAAAAACACCCCATGCTTAAAATGCTAAAAAGGAAATCTAGCTTGGCCTTGTATTTTTAAAGAATGAAATTATGTATTACTTTGCCTCAAATTATATTATAAAAATTACCATATGAAAAAAATGACATGTAAGGAATTAGGGGGTGCATGCGACTTAGAATTTCAAGCTAATAGCTTTGATGAAATGGCTCAACTTTCCAGACGTCACGGTATGGATATGATGCAATCAGGAGACCCGGATCACTTAAAAGCAATGGATGCTATGCGAGAAATGATGAAAACGCCTGGTGCTATGGATGAGTGGTTTGCAAAGAAAAAGCAACAATTTGAAAATTTGCCTGAGTTATAAAAAGCAAAATTCTAAGCTAGTATTTTTTAATATGGAGTAATGAAAGGCCCTCTTATTAAACACAAAGTTGATGCAATACTTCACAAATGAATACATTAATTTTTTTCTAGACTTAGAAAAAAATAATAAAAAAGAGTGGTTTCATGAACATAAAAAAAGATACGAAAAACATGTTCGCAAACCGATGATCCAATTTGTTGAGGATTTGATTCTTGAAATGCAAAAACATGATCCTGAAATCAATCCAATTCCAAGTAAATGTCTTGGAAGAATCAACAGAGACATTCGGTTTTCAAAGGACAAGACACCTTACAATCTACATCTTTTCGCTCATATCACTAAAGGCACTAAAGACGAACCTATCCCTGGCATAGCCATTCGATTTGGAGGAAGAGATAGTGGTATTATGACAGGATTTTATCAACCCTCGAAAGCAAAGCTCATCGATATAAGAAATAAAATTTCAGAAAATCTTGAGTTGTTTCAAAATTTAAAAACAGCAAAATCCTTTGTTAGCTATTTTGGCACTATCCAAGGCACCAGCTATAAAAGGATCCCAAAAGAATTATTAGACACTTATGCCAAAGAACCTTTAATCGCTAATAAACAGTTTTATTATACTGCAATAAATAAAGCCAATTTTGCCTTATCTAAAAATTTACTGGATGAAGTAATGGAACATTGGTTGGCCTCCAAACCTTTGAACGATTTTCTTAGCTGAAAGAAGTATACATTCCTAATTCCTTAAGATGGTTATTCTTGTTTGTATAAGATTTGACTCCTTACATATTTTTGATCTACAAAAATTTCTACCAGATACAATCCTGCTTCTAAGTCAGATAATAAAATAGCATCTCCTTTCCAATATACTAGCTTCCTTGATCTCCCCAAGATGTCTTTAATATGCAATTTTACATTTTCAAGTTCTGTTGATAATTTAAGCTGATTTGAAAAAGGATTTGGAAACAGTCGAATCTCATCTTGAAACGATGTGCTTTCAATATTTGAAATAAGACTACAGAAGCCTTGATCAAATTCATTGAAGTAATGCTCATTCACATAACTTAGTGTGATGCGACTCAAACTATCGGCAAATCTTTTGCGGACAGTAGTATTAAATCTGATAAAAGAATTACATTCTATCTGAATTCCATCAATTGATCCTCCATTTTCAGAACCATGTCTTTGCGTATTATATCCTCCACTAAAATAAGCTTCATCATCTTCTGGATAAGGTGTGTCCGCACTCGGTACTGAAGGGAATCCACGATGATCAAGTAAACTTCCAAAACTTTTATCTCCTCTAATCAATTCAGTATGATCATATGATTGTAGATTATTCAAAGCAAGATTCTGAATACTACTACTCATTATTATGGCATTGGTATTTAATGATTCATCAGACATTTGCAAAATAGATTTACTCAATGTGTACCCCAATTCAATGCGTTGAATATCATGACCATGTCCATGCAGGTCTATAAATATTCCGCTTCCATATGATTCGATAAGCTGAGATTTTGCATCTTCCAAATACTTGTGGTATGCAGCCCAAGATGCTTCAACGGTTTCATTACCGTCCGCAGCTTCAATAATGGCTCTATTGGCGTCAAACTTTTTTCTATGCAATAAATTGATAACCACATGAGGAAAACATCCTGTCTCATCAGCCATGGCTTCTTGAAATTCACGAGCAAGTTCTTGTGTGTAAGAATCACTTACATAGACACATCCATTACAATCTCTATCAGGAATTTCTTCTGGCTCCAAGTAACCACCATGAGGTACAGATACAACAATGGGCAGATTACCCGCAAGGTATTCCACGTACCCATTCTCATCCCAATAACTATTGCCTGCTATATATTCTTGAGCGCTGAGTACATTTAGAAATAGCAAAAAACAACAAATTGTAAAAATCTTTGGCAGCATCGGTAGCAGATTAGCTTCTATAAAGTACTCAAAACATTGTCGATTTCAAAAGCTTCTCATTTAAAAAGGAAGCGCCTTGATGTAATTCAAAGCTCTTCCAAATTCAAAACAAAACATAACATTCATAGACCCATATATCAAGGTTCTGGTATTATTAAAATGAGAAACAAGCTTGACGTTTGCACCTCCCTGAACTATCATCCTTAAATGAGGGAAATATTTTC
>CALGNN010000244.1 GCA_937961455.1 uncultured Saprospiraceae bacterium | reverse complement strand
AAAACTTGAAAAAAGAAGTTTTCACCTTGGTTAAAGAACTTCAATTAAGCTACCCAAATGAAAAATTAGATTACAGCCCAGAAAGTCTCAAGGCGATTGAGAAAATCTATTTCGACTATTGCGATAATAATAAGTTTGATGAGACACATTTAACTCAGGATGAATTCGAGATACTGCTAGCCATTTATGAAGGTCAAGTCTATGTTAAGAATGGTAAGGCGAAATGGATCATAGAAGAAGACGCATTTGTGAGAGACCACAGATATTTCTTAGCTATCAAATCCATGAATAATTTCCTTACAATTGATTGTACGAAAAGAGCCAATCACAATCGAAAATCGGGAAACAAGCGCAGACAAATGCTTTATAGGGAATACAAAAAGAATGAAGCTTTTTGCAATTAGCAATAGACTAAATAAACTAGGCTATTTTCTTTTTCCTTCTCGTCTTAAACAGCTCTACCAATTCTTTCTCTTTCATAAATCCAAGATCTAAGAATGAAGTCTTTACAAACTTCTTGATCTCTTGGTAGTGCTTACCTCTTTTATCGGTAAACTTCTTCAACAATCTTCTGACGTATGTAAGGATGATTCCTTTCACATCTTGATTAAACTGTTGGTTAGAGAAAATTGAAATGTAAATGGTAAAGATCTTATTAAGCTCAAAATAATCTTCATAAGATTCTTCTGGTAAGTTGCTAAGCAACTTTTTAAAATAGGAAAAGATCGCTAATCTCAAACATTCATTATTGATGGACATTCCTTCATATCTATCATAAAATGCTCTGATAGCTTCTTGTATATCTTCATGAACATATCCAGTCGTGTGGACCTTATTCATTAGATTATAGTAGTCAAAGATTTCATCTTCGATGGCAGGATCTAAGAGTTTGAAAAACCTTTGATCTGCCTCTGGAGTTAATCCAATTTTACTATTTAAAATTCCATGGAGATATTGAAAGTATCTTTCATCAAGATTTTCATTCTCTGTTCTAAGTCGATTAACTTTTGCCTTAAGAACTTGATTTCCATCAATTCCTAGATCAAAATAATTGGCAATAATGAAAATGATTCCTATGTATTCATCTGTTCCATAAAAGCTTTCATTATTGATAAACTTCAACAAGTTTTCATTCAAGCTTATATTATTATGACCACTCTGAACTCTGTAAAGTAAAAATTTCTCAATCTCCGTATTCGAAACTTTTAGCTCTGAAAAACTAGTTGGAAATACAGTAGACTGATAATTTAAACTTTGGAATTGTTTCTTAAAACTTAAGTATCCTCTCTTGCGATTTAGTAGATCTCTATATTTCCCCAATTTTTGGTCTTGAAGAAATTGTAGTAATCGCTTATTATTAAACGTATTTAAAAAGTTGGTAATCCAAATATCACTACTCAGACCAAATCCCACTTGGATTGATTGACCAATGCGTTGCTTTAGAATATCAAAGTTAGCAGAATGACAAATGGATGTAAGTGCATTCTTAAAGTGATCTTGTGGTCTCTTAAATTTGAAATTTTCATCAATTTCTCCTCTAAGAACTATGTATCCTAATAACTTAGGTAAGTATAGACCTTCGAATTTTGCATCAAAAAGATAGGACTCTAAAGCAAACAATTGTAAAGGATCATTGTCTGCAACATTAAAATATATTTGTTCAATCTTTGGCTCTATCTCTTCTCGTAATGCTTGATAAATCTCATCCTCTTCTTCCTCAAGATACTGAGCCAATAATTCTGAGGCCTGAATCTCCTCAGCTATTTTATCCAATCCTGATTGATATTCTGACTTTAAACTTTGCATAGTTCAATAGCTTAAAAAGTGGTAGGGTTCAAAACCCCAAAATAATTTGAAAACCAACGAATTATTATTCCTCCTCAGCAGCTGGTGCTTCTTCTGCAGGTGCTTCAGCTTTTGCCTCTTCTGCAGGTGCTTCGGCTTTTGCTTCCTCTGCAGGTGCTTCAGCTTTTGCTTCTTCAGCAGGTGCTTCAGCTTTTGGAGCTGGTGCTACAGGAGCATTGGCAGCATCTTCAGCAGCTTGTGCTTCTTCTGCTATCTCAGCTAGCGTTTTGTCAGCATCCGTTTTTTGTGGAGCTGATTCAGCACTTACTTCAACCGCTTTTTCTTTAATAGGCTTTGGAGTCCCATTAACTGCAGCTAAAAAGGCAAGTCTTTCTTGTTTTGATTGCTCAAATCTTTCAGCAACTTTTGCTTCTTTTGCATCAATCCACTTTTGATAAGTTTCCATTGCTTGCTCCTCAGTAAGAGCACCTTTGGCTACACCTCTCATTAAGTGTTTACGATACATAACACCTTTAAACCTCAAAATGGCTCTAGCTGTTTCTGTAGGCTGCGCACCTTTCATGAGCCAATCATAGGCTTTATCTCTGTTGAGATCAATAGTGGCAGGTTTTGTCATTGGGTTATAGATACCGATTTTTTCAATGAATCTGCCATCTCTTGGAGCTCTGGCATCGGCTACTACAATATGATAGAAAGGTTGTTTTTTTCTCCCCCTTCTCTGGAGTCTAATTTTTACTGGCATGTCTGCTAAAATTTATTTGGTTTAACCATGCCTGCTTTGCTTCATTAAGAAGTAACAGGTTTTTAACGGGCGCAAATATAGCTAATAATGTCTTAATTTCTAATAGATATTGGCAATTCCAATTATTTATTTTACGCGCTTTTATTTTAGAATATTAGCGCTTTAAGCTTTAATTGCCCCAATTTTATGGTTATTTTGGCTTAGATGAAATTTGAAATTCGTTCGGTTTTAGTCTTACTACTTATATGCTTATTGACTTTAGAAATGTTTGGTGGTGACACACCTTGCCAAGCAACGCTATTGAATAATGATATGGACGATTTCATGAGCTTTGATTTGAATAGCAATTCAAATTCAGGGATTGAAGATCCTGGCTGTGGTTCTTATGCAGGTAATGATATTTGGTTTGAAACTACCGTTCCTGCAAATGGGACCATTTCTATTACTACCCTGGCTGGTTCACTAAATGATGCTGCTTTTGCGATATACGAAGGAGACTGCAACAATTTAAATCTATTGCTATGCAGAGCAAATGATCTTTGTGGCAATACAGAAATGCCAATCGTTCTCATCTCAGACCTAACACCAGGCATGACGCTATTTATAAGAATTTGGGAAGAAGGTGGCCCAGGCAATGGAGATTTTGGGATACATATCAATGATGAAGCATTGGTATTAGATCCTTTCACATTAACAGGCTCAGCCAACTATCAAGAAATCAATGGTGAAGAATGCATTCAACTTACACCTGCTTCTAATAATCAACAAGGTTGTGCCTGGAGTCCTGAGCTTATTGACTTCACCCAAGCATTCACCGTCAATTCAGATGTGTACTTAGGAAATAGTGAAAGTGGTGCCGATGGCATTGCTATGGTTTTCCAAATTAATGGAGACAATGCTTGTGGCATATCCGGAGAAGGAATCGGAGCTGGAGGAATCCTAAACTCCCTTATCATTGAAATGGACACTTATCAAAATGGCAATCAAGGTGACCCTTTCCTAGATCACATCGCTGTTAATCTAAATGGGGACATGAACCATGCAAATTCGATTGCTGGACCGACTACCGTTGGGAATATAGAAGATGGGGATCTTCATAATATTAGTTTTAGTTGGGATCCTGCAACCATGTTTTTCCAAGTCTTTTTTGATGGCACTTTATATTTTGCTCAAAGCTTTGACATCATTGCCAATTGCTTTGGTGGTGCTACTCAAGCCTACTGGGGATTCACCGCAAGCACTGGCGGAGCAGTTAATAATCAATACTTCTGCCCACTGATTGAAAATTTTAGAAGTGGAAACACTTTTGCCATTCAGGACAGCATATGTGAGGATGACAATTATCAAATTGGTAACCAATCATTCAATACAACGGGAATGTTTGAAGCTATAATTCCATCATTTAATAATTGCGATAGTATCGTCTACCTTGACCTACTCGTTAAGGAAAACTCCAATGTAGATTTTTTTGATACCATTTGTATAAACACTTGTGTAAATTATGCAGGCCAAGATATTTGCGAATCTGGAATTTTCACTGTAGATACGCAAGCTGAAAATGGCTGTGATAGTACCATTAATATTTTTATAACTACGATCGACCAACAAGTAATTATTGCTCCTCCACAGATGCTAAGCTGTGAGCTTCCTTTCCTTATATTAAATGCAGACCAATCCATTCTTTTCAATGATACTGAAATATTATGGACTGGCCCAAACGGATTCAGTTCTACAGAGCTCAGTCCAACCATTACCGAAGCAGGCATTTACACTTTAAGCTTTAGCCATCCAACAACCAACGGGATTGAATGTATCGCATCTGATTTTGTTTCAGTTACCATTGACCCGAATAGCCCCATGGCAGATGCTGGCCCAGATGGCGCTCTCGGTTGCGGTGTAAGTTCACTCATCATAGGTGGACCCAATACGAGTACCAATCCAAATTACATTTATCAATGGACGACGGTTGATGGAAACATCATTTCAGGATCAGATGAAGACTTTGCGACAATAGATGCACCCGGGGTTTATCAACTCATCGTTTCTTCCGCCAATGGTCTTTGTTCAGACACCAGTTCCATGATGGTTGATTTTGATGCAGCTACACCTACTGCAGATGCGGGCTTAAACAACATCATTAATTGTGCAAATCCTTCCTTAATAATTGGATCTTCCAATACCAGTTTAGGGACCGAATTAAGTTACACATGGAGTACTCAAGATGGCAACTTTGTATCAAACACTGATTCTATTTTTGCTACGATAGATGAAGAGGGCACATACCAGTTAATCGTTAGCGATCCTACTGGGCTATGTGCGGATACCGCCTTTATAACGGTAGTATTGGACATGGATATTCCAGACATTGCAATGCCTGACACCTTAGTCATTTATTGCTCAGAATCATTACCCATTTTAGCATCTCAAATCCTAGGCAATCAAAGCAACATAATTAGCCATTGGTTTGATCTAAATGATCAGCCATTTGAAAACCTGGATACGATTGACACCCCTGGAGTTTATTACTTCAGTATAATGGACACTTTAAATTTTTGCGAAAATATAGATAGCCTCCTAGTCATAAATGCACCCAATCCTTTGATGGTCGATGCAGGTCTTGATATGGCTGTCTGTGCAGAATCTAATCAAGTATTATCCATTGGTGGGCAGCCTACTGCTCAAGGAGGAACAGGCCCTTACATGTACACCTGGGATCAAGGCTTAGCCAATGAGTCGAACCCTACAGTCTCCCCTGTTCTTCAAACAATGAGCTATGGCTTAACTGTTACGGATGCGAATGGCTGCTCTGCCACTGACCAAGTAACGATCACCGTCCACCCTTTACCAACAGCCACTTTTACTCCACCTGAAATTTTGGATTGCCTGAACCAAACAACGGATGTTTGTATAGACCCTATATATGAAGGTATATATACTTGGAGCAGCCAAGATGGAAATATCATTAATTCGAATGCAAATTGTATCGAAGTAGATGAACCTGGCTCCTATCAAGTCATCTTTGAAAATAATGACACAGGCTGTTTAGACAGCTTGGACATTGAAGTATTGATTGATCCGGAAACACCTTTTTCAGATGCAGGACCTGATCAAACACTTACTTGTTCTGTCACACAAATAGTACTCGATGCCTCTGCCTCAAGTAATGGAAATAATATAAGCTTGGAATGGATAACGACTG
Organism: uncultured Saprospiraceae bacterium; assembly: GCA_937961455.1. GTDB lineage: Bacteria > Bacteroidota > Bacteroidia > Chitinophagales > Saprospiraceae > CALGNN01. The sequence continues at coordinate 8,028 of CALGNN010000244.1, read as the reverse complement.
ATGGAAATATTCTAACAGGTGATCAAGGCCTTACTCCTACTGTTGATCAAGCTGGTACATACCAACTCGTAATTCTAGATCAGTTAAATGGATGCTCAGATACTTCTTCTGTCTTAGTAATTCTAGACGATAATATTATCAGCGATTTTAATGCTGCATCTTTTGAAGCCGATTGTGAAGGAATGGGCGGCAGTGTTCAATTTTTAAATGTTATCGGTGGAGCGGAACCTTACAGCTATTCAATTGATGACGGCATTAGTTTTACTTCGGATTCCATTTTCAATAATCTTCCGCAAGGAAATTATGCCTTAGTGGTCATGGATGCTAATGGATGTACTTATAATGATCAAATCAGCATTACACAAACCACGAGCTTTGACCTTTCCTTGCCCTCTGACATCACGCTAAATCAAGGACAGATGTATGACATCATCCCTACCATTAGTATAGATGAAGGAGCGATTCAAAGCATTGGTTGGTCACCAGATGATAATTTGAGCTGTGTCGATTGTCTTAACCCAAGTATCACTGTTGATGAAGAAAGCTTGTTGACGCTCACTGTTATTGACACCAACAATTGCATTGCAACAGCTTCCATTCAATTTCATTTCATCAGTCAAGTTAAATGGTACATTCCTAATGTCTTTTCCCCTCACAATAATGATGGACTAAACGATCTAGTCTATGTACACAGCAATGAAAATGTGGTAGGCGTCAATACCTGGAAAATTTTCAATCGCTGGGGTGCGCTTGTTTTTGAGCGGAATAATTTTCTGCCCAACGATCCTGGATCTGGATGGGATGGCACCTTTAAAAATCAAGAATTACAATCAGCTGTATTCACCTATGTAGTAGCTCTAGAATTAGACAATGGAGATATTGTTTGGGATGCTGGTGATATCAGTATTATTGATTGATTGGATGATATGATAAAATTAAAGGAAGTCTATAATTAGTTTGAGTGTGAGTGAGAGTTTGGGTTTTGAGATTCTCAATTGAATCTTGTTTCTTTTATTCTTTTTATTGCCTATTGGTTTAAGTGTAAGTTAAAGTGTAAGTAGTATTGTTTGATTGAGTTTAGCGTTTTCTTAATGCTTTCAAATTGTCTTGATCAGTTATAAAATCAAAGGAAGTCTATTATTGGTTTGAGTGTGAGTGGGAGTTTGGGTTTTGAGATTCTCAATTGAATCTTGTTTCTTTTATTCTTCTCAGTGCATATTGGTGTAAGTGTAAGTTAAAGTGTAAATAGTATTGTTTGATTGAGTTTAGCGTTTTCTTATTACTTTCAATTTGTTTTGATCAGTTAAATCGTAGTTATCTTTTTCGTCGGTATTTACCTTCACCGTTTCCTTGGGAATGCATCTTGATGATATTGAATGGGATGCTGGTGGTATCAGTATTATTGATTAGTTGCGCGACATAATAAATCTTAGATTTTTACTTTATAATATAGTCTCCCACAACTAAACATCATATGAAACAACGATCCATTTTTTTAATCGCATTCCTTTCAATTAATTTTATTCAAGCACAGATGGTAAGCGATGATCCAGCTTACGTAGAAGCAGTCACTAATGGCATGGCATTTTTTGAAGAAGAAAATTGCGCATCATGTCTTGAGGAATATGCTAAAGCTTTTGAAATTGCTATGAAAAGTAATTACTCCTTAACCATAGCAGCAGCCTGTGCCTATCAATGTGAAAAACCAGAATTATTGGATACCTATCTTAAGAAAGCCAGTGCGCTTTCTTTCGAACTCGAACAATACTTTGATTATAATCCGTCTTTAGGAAAACTGAAGGATAGTGATTTTCATAAGATTGTGAAGATGCAATGTGAAAAGGCGATGCTAGCTTCCGGCCTTGACATGGAACTCATGGCAGAACTTAAAGAGATCCAACATACCGATCAAAAGTGGAGACAGATGATGCGAGAAACCAGTGAAAAATTTGGTCAAGATTCTGATGAGATGAAGGCCCTTTGGAAGGAGCAGTCTTATGCGGACTCTGTCAACTTAGCTAAGATTGCTGCCATCATTGACGAGGATGGATATCCTGGAAAATCAAAAGTTGGAAATGGCTTAAGTGGCACAGCTTTTTTAGTCATTCAACATGCACCTCATGAAGCTCAAGAAAAGTATTTTGATGTATTGAAGGAGGCAGCAGACGCTGATGAATTGAAGTGGTCAAGTTTCGCATTATTAGTGGATCGAATTTCTTTAGGCAGAGGTGAAATGCAGATATATGGATCACAGGTGGTTTCAGATGACGAAGGCAATCCTGTCTTTGCACCCATAGAAGATGAAGTGAATGTAAACAAGCGACGCGCAGAAGTGGGCCTTGGACCATTAGAAGAATACGCAAAGTTTTTTGGTATCACCTATACATTACCAGAAGAGAAAAAAGATTAAAGCTTCTGTCTAGGTAGTCTTCAAAATTTTCGTTTTAATATCATAAGCAATAGCCTGGTTGAATGTATCTTACCATTAAATACTTCAAAATGAAAAAGCTTACGGTTTTAATTTGCATGCTCTTTTTAGTCATGGACTCAACAGCTCAAGACTCCTCTAGCTGCGACATAGATCAGGCCATATGGGACTTTTATGAAAAGGACATTTACAACATGGCGATGCGATCCGTCTGGGCCCTCAATGAGGCAGACACGGCCTCAGTCGATATCCCTCAAGAAAGGATTGATTTAATAGCAGGTCAACTTGCCGCCATTTTTAATTTGGAAGATCTACCAGAGCGCGATACCATTTTTGATATCTATTGCATTCATGATAATTCTTCATTCGAGCAGGTTTATCAGGAGTATTTAGTCAAGGTAGACACGAATGCCCTTTGGGTCCAAAATTGGCAGGACTTTGAAGCTCTTACAACTAATCCTTTTATTGACTCTTTGGTTACGAAATACGACATCACCATAAAAGATTTTTATTATTGGAGCTTTGGAACTTTTGCATTAATAGAAACAGAACATCTCCTTAATTCCACGGCTTTTGTGAACTTACTTGCTACTGATCCTGCAATTGAATACGCAGAAGTCAATGCCATAATTGGCAATGCGCATAAAATTGAGCTTGACTTACAATCTGGCTTTGCAGGGTGGTTTGGTGACTATACATTTTATTATGAATGGAATGACTGCTTTGATGGTTGTGATAATTACAGAAGCTGGCGATTCAATGTCAATTTTGACTGCTCGGTCCAATATCTTGGAGCACAAGATTGGGGCTTTTTCGGTGTAGAGCCACTCCCAGAACCAGTCAATTGCAACATCTCTACTGGCCTCAAAAAAGAACTAGAGCAAGTGCAGATCAAACAGTTCCCCAATCCTGTTTTAGACTTTGCCCATTTTACATGGGATCCTACAATAAATTTTGAAAGCCTTAGCATTTACAATCCAATGGGTCAAGTATTGTACACATTAGAAATTTCAAATGCATATGACTTAAGGATTCACATGGAGGCACATCCACCTGGCGTTTACCATTATCGCTTAGCTAATGGACTTCAACAATATGCCAGTGGTAGTTTTGTGAAAATGTAAGATCAAGCAGAATGTAATTTCAGTTCGTATATAATTACGGGTCTTGTTTTTCCTTTTGCGATCACTGAATCTACAGCATGAATTTCGTACATAGACTGATAGCTCAATTTATTTTTGGTGTCTTCAGTAATCAGGATGGGTTTTTTATAAACCTTGGTTAATGATTCTACTCTTGCTGCGAGATTTACCGTATCCGAAATAACGGTTCCTTCCATTCGATTACGTCCACCAATGATGCCTAACATTAGACTGCCTGTATTGATGCCATAGCCCACTTCGATCGGATAGGGAGCATTTTGATTGAGTTCATGCAATCGTTTATTCATTTGAATGGCACAGTTGATGGCATCCTCAGGTTTATTCGGAAATAGTGCCATGATACTATCTCCAATAAACTTGTCTATGAAGCCTCCGTTTTTCCAAACAATAGGCTCCATCTCCCTCAAATAATTATTGATAAAATTGAAGTTATCCTGAGGACTCATTTTCTCAGAGATGGTAGTAAAGTCTCTGATGTCAGAAAACATGACGCTCATTTCTTTCTCCACTTGATCGCCCAAAGAGATTTCATAAATTTCTTTTTTATCTAAAAATCGAATGAACTCCTTTGGCACAAAACGTTCGTAAGCTTTGTTCAATTGAATGATTTTAGAATATTGTGCGGCGTTGTCAATAGAGAGGGCTGCTTGAGATGAGATCGTCTCAATTAATTGTATTCGATCCTTGGTAAAAGCACCTGTGAGCAAATTGTTTTCTAGATAGCTGATCCCTACCAATTTTCCTAATCGAATAAGTGGACAGCAAAGAATAGACTTAAGCTTATTCTGAATGATGTAAGGATCCTTTACTTGATGATCTCTGATGGCATCCGACAGTACAAAAGCCTTCTGATTTTGTGCCACCTCTTTAATGATGGTTTTTGGATAATGATTCTCATAATCAACTGGATTGAGATATCTATCGCCTTTTGATTGATAGATTTCTTTCAATTTAAGTTCACCCTCTTCAATCAAAAAAAGCATTCCCATGGAAGCTCCAGTATTTTCAACAATAACCTTCACCAAGTTGCGAACCAAGCTTTCAAGGTTGATATCTTCGGCCAATATATGGGAGGCTTTAATTAGGCTTTCTACATCTAAATAATTGCCAATGCTTAAATCATTCAGATCACTTTTGTGGCTTTGTATTTCAGCATGAAGATCCTGACCGTAAAAATCAAGTAAATGGATGAGCTTACTATTGGCTCCCCATTTTTTAAATAACTCGTAGCTCTCAGCAATGTATTTGATCGCCTCTTTTCTATTCGCTATTTTCAAATAACAGAGGCCCATTATTTCATTAGACCAAGCCTTACAAAGGGCAAAATTGTTATCTGGATTATCAGAGCTCTTGTTGAGGATATTTATGGCATCTAAGAATTCTTCCTTTATAAAAAAAACGACTCCTTTCAACAGTCGCACATAATCTTTGTAATTCTCAGGAACAATGCGCTCTAGCTTCTCTATAAATTTCAGATCTTTTTCAATCGTCCTTAGCTGCTTTTTAGTGATTTCTTTTGCTTCATAAATCCAAGAAAAAACATAGCCTAGAGATTTTAAAATCGGATACCAAATTTCTAAAATGGTAACGGCATTATTACTTTTCAATCCTTCGCATCGCTGTATTACAAGATCTAAATCTTTATACGAAGCTGTTAAAATAATGCACAATATTTCGTGACAATAATGGGAGGAAGCAATGTACTTAAACAGCGATTGATCTAGGTGTTCAAAATAATTTTTATGCTCTTCATCATGAGGCACTCTATTATCTATGGAATCCAACAACAAGAGTCTGGCTCCATGAAAGGCTTCCATGTCTTGATAATTTTTCACCCTTGCAAAGTCTCTAAAGGAACGAAGTTTTGTTTTTATTTCAGCCAAGGGCTTATTCAAATAAAACAACTGATCCATGAGTAAAAAACTGGTGGGTCCATAGGAGCTATAGTCTCCGTATTCGATGGCTTTTTCTAAAGATAAATTGACATTTTTTAACGTAGTATTTATAGCATGTGTACGATGAATCAGCGTAGCACCGTATGAACCTACTGCTCGAAATTTATAGGCAGAATCTTCAAACTTTTTAGAAATCTCAATACCCACCAAGGCAAATTCAGCGCCTTTGACGATACGTCCCATACCTACACTTAAAACGGCTCCAAAGCCTCCATAACCAGCATAGGAAATGGAAGAATTTCCATGTGCTAAGGTTAACTCATGAATCTTGAGCACCATTTGAGCTAAAACTTCTGGGCCTTTTGAATAGGACCAAGTCAAAATCTTCAATAAAATCTCTTGAGCTAAAAATGCTTTCTTGTCCTGCATCAGAGGAAGATTCAAATAATCCAATTCCTTCTTCCCTCTTTGCTTTACACTGATTCTAATAAGTTGTTTCAAAACGTTTAATTGGCTTAATCTTCCACCAACATTTACACCTAAATAAGCCAACGCTTCTACCCCGATATCAAAGACCTTATTTAAGTCGCCTTTCAAATTATTCATCACGAGCATTCTTTCTAACACCCGAGCTTTATCATAGGGATCTTGAAACAACTCCTTTGAAATGTTTAAGAGATTTTCAGCTTCAGCGAACTCTCCTTTTAAGTAGGCACAAATCCCTCCGTCCATTATTTGTTCCGCACTTAATTCGCCTTTTTCAAAATGGCCAATCAAATTTCTTGCTTTCGAAAAATAGTTATAGGATGCATCAAATGCGTAGGACTGTTTAGCCAATTTAGCAGAAGACAATAAAGCATCAAGAATCACTTCTAGATCTGCTTCTTTCACATCTGAGGCATCGCACAAGAGAAGATGATTGGCAATAGAAAATAATTCTCTAGCTGTAGGCTCCTCTTCAAGTTTAATCAATTTAGCTAAAGCAGCTTGTACATTGAGTGTACTTTTTTGTGCGGGTTCTAAATCCTCTTTGGCGGTTTGCAATACGAGTTTAGAAACAAAATTCCAGTTGGCATTTTCATCTTTACTTACAAGACCTAGCACATGAGCTTCTTCCAAAGCTTGGAGCACATTAGTCATAGCTACCCCTTGATCTTCAGCAATATCTGAGGCCTTAAAAATGGGACCATACACTGAGACCATTTTTAAGATCTCATAACTTTCAGCTTCTAATCCATTCTTTATTCTTAAAAAATAACTTTCATTTAATTCGGGAATTTGAATGGTTTTCAATTGCTCAAATTGAACAAGCCACTTTTTACTTGCGAGGTCAAAATAAATAAATTGCTTAGCGATTGCTTGCTTCAGCAACTCCCTTGAGAATTGGACATTCGCTGAGGTAATATTGTGCAAATAGCTAGCAAGATCTTTAAGTGTATCTGAATCTTCATGGAAAATCTGAAAAATTATCTTGATAAAATCATCTTTTGAAACCCGCTCTAATTTGAGGTTTTTTAGATGGAGCTTATCCAGCTCTTCAAAAGAAAGCTCATTGAAAAAATGATCCTCTGTGATCTTATCGTTGTTGTAGGACATGATCACATAAAGCCCGGGAATGGTCTTTAGAAATATTAACTCCTTAACCAATTCGCGACTTTGCACATCTGCAAAATGAAAATCATCCAATAAGATGATGAGTCCCTCTTTTTGCTTTGCCAACAATTGGAGCAAGTTTAAAATCAAGAATTTAATAGAGCTTACATTCTTACTTTTGAAAGCGTTTGATGGTGTGTGATCATCCAAATAATATTTAAGGTTTGGAATAAAATCTGCGATCCAATAATCATCTTTTTGAATGACTTGATTCAGCTCCGTTTTTAATTGCTCTTTTGCTATATAGGTATTTGCCACAAAAGGTAGCAGCAAATTATTGATAATTTGAAAGATGGCATCGAAGGATTGTTTTTGATAAACTTCTTGATATCTAATAAATTGAATCAAGAATTTTTCTGCAGGAATGGCGAGCTCAAGCATTTTAAGCAAACTTGACTTTCCAATTCCTTGAGCTCCTTCAATAAAAATAATCGCATGGGTTATTTCCTTTTGATAGAGCCAGGATAAAACTTCTTCCTGTTCTGTTTTTCTTCCTATTAAACTTTCCTTTAAATCTATTTCCAGTTTGACATCATTCACGGCTAACTGAAATGGATCTAACTGATTTTTATCATTCCATTGTGATTGACAGATGAAGAAGTCAGCAATGAGACTATCTATCGACTGGTATCTTTCCGAAGGATTTTTTGCAATCATCTTTATGATGATCTCAGATAGTATGGTAGGAATGGTATCTGTAATTTGATGTGGTGGATCAGGTATTACGGTAAGGTGATAATGAATCAACTTAGACAATACAGCCTCTGGAAAGGCATGTTTGCCCGTCAGTAATAAATAGAAGACCAAGCCTAAAGCATAAATATCTGTTCGATGATCCACCCCAATAGAGAGCCTTCCTGTTTGCTCAGGAGGAATGTAAGCAGGATTA
>CALGNN010000243.1 GCA_937961455.1 uncultured Saprospiraceae bacterium | reverse complement strand
ACAGAACAGGATGATTTAAGCTTGTGGCAAAAGATTAAACATTGGTTTAAAAATTAATCAACAAAAAAACCTGGTCGATTTGATCAGGTTTTTTTTTCTGCATAATTGAATGAAATACTATTTTTGCTAAAAATAAATTCATGGCTACGCAAAAAACAGTAGCATTTCATACACTAGGTTGTAAATTAAATTACGCTGAGACTTCATCAATCAAATCTCAATTTGAATCTGCTGGATTTTTGTCTGTACCCTATCAAGAAAATGCAGATATCTATGTACTCAACACTTGTTCAGTTACTGATTTTGCAGATAAGAAATGTCGTAATTTTGTTCGTAAAGCCTTGAAAATTAATCCTGATGCTAAAATGGTTGTTATTGGCTGTTATGCGCAATTAAAACCTGAAGAAATTTCAAAAATACCGGGAGTAGATCTTGTTTTAGGAGCCTCAGAAAAGTTTAAAGTCTTGAATTATATTGAAGGACTTTCTTCAGTATCTGAAAAAGCACTGGTCCATCAAAATGACATTAAAAGCCTAAATGATTTCACCTCTGCCTTTTCATTTGGAGATCGGACACGCTCATTTTTAAAAGTACAAGATGGCTGTGACTACAAATGCAGTTTTTGCACCATACCGCTTGCAAGAGGCAAAAGTAGAAGTGATAGCATTAAAAATATTCTAGAAAAAGCTAAAACTATTGCATCTCATGGTGTGAAAGAGATTGTGTTGACCGGAGTTAACATTGGAGACTTTGGCAAGAATGAATCTGAAAATCATCCAGCATCGGAAAATTTTTTACAATTAATTGAAGCCCTTGACGATGTAGAAGGAATTGATAGGTTTCGCATTTCCTCTATCGAACCCAATCTTTGCAATGATGAGATCATTGCATTTGTAAAGCAATCTAAAAGATTCGTACCACACTTTCATATGCCGCTTCAGTCAGGTTCAGATGTGGTATTAAAGCAAATGCGAAGAAGATATAAAAGAGACTTATATGCCTCCCGTGTGCAAAAAATAAAAGAACTGATGCCACATGCATGCATCGGTGTTGATGTAATAGTTGGTTTTCCTGGAGAAAGCGATCAATTATTTCAAGAGTCTTATGATTTTATCAATAGTTTAGACATTTCATATTTACATGTTTTTACCTACTCTGAAAGAGATAAAACCATTGCAGCCGAGATGGAAGAAGCAGTTCCTATGAATATTCGAAAGTCTAGAAATGCCATTCTTCAAAAATTATCAAGCAAGAAGAAAAAACAGTTTTATGAACAGTTTTCTGGTTTGGAAAATAATGTACTCTTCGAAAAAACAAAAGATGAAAATCTTATGAGTGGCTTTACAGAAAATTATTTGAAGGTAACCCATCCTATTAAACAGCAATACATTAATACCATTCAGAAGGTGCAGTTGGAAAAACTAAACGATGAAATGCAATTTGAAATAAAACTGCTTTCTTAGAAAAATAAACCTGTTGTTAAAGTGAAAGTATTTACGGAAGATTTCTCAACATCTTTTAGAAAATCCGTTAGACCATATTCATAGGAGACATCAACAAAAAGAAATTTTAACTGTAGTCCCAATCCTCCATTTACGCCAAAATGAATGTCTTTATAGTCTTTCTTAAACTTATTCATTTTATTATCAGGAGCTAAGCCTACTAAAAAATTGGCATTTCCTCCACCAAATACTTTTACAGAGAAAATCTTGCTTCTTAATAACCTTCTTCCAATATTCAATTGCATTTTTAGCAGATGATAATTTTCCCTCTCAAGTAAAGGTGATTTTAAATTTTCAATAGGCTCTTGACCAATGCCTGTGCGCAGATAATAAAATCCAGGATTGATATACAATCGATAATCTTCTAGGATGGCATCGAAGCCTACAATTTGTCCAAGGTGCATGGAAATTGGACTCGTAGCATCTTCATTTGCATACTGAGAAGCAACCAAACCAGCTTTAATATTAACTCCAGTCTGCCCCATCAATTGAAAGGAACAAAAACAAACAAGAGCAATTAGTACTTTTCTCATTTCAATAAACTAATTAAACAATAAGCTGAGACAGTAAAACGGTTTATATATATTATATATTTGTTTCGAAAACGTTAATGCAAATATAAGTTTCCTACATACATGTATCCAGATTTATCCTATTTATTTCACGATCTCTTTGGCAGTGCTCCAGATAATGGTTTCAGTATACTTAAGACATTTGGACTCTTTTTAGTTCTAGCTTTTGTCGCCAGTGCCTATGTTTTGTACTTAGAATTGAAAAGAAAAGAATCTATTGGACAATTTTCATCAGTAAAAGGAACACTTACAGTTGGGCAGAAAGCAAGCACTTTTGAAATATTGTCGAACGCGCTTTTTGGATTTATTTTCGGTTTTAAGCTCGTTTATATTGCTATGAATTTTCAAGAATTTAAAATCAATCCGGCGGATGTTTTACTTTCTACAAAGGGGAATTTACTTGCAGGGCTATTGGCTGCTGCTGCTTTTGGATTTTTTCGATATTGGGATGCTAAAAGAAAATCACTAGATAAACCCTATACTAAAGAAATTGAAATCCACCCATACGAACGAGTTGGCGACATAACTATGGTTGCAGCGATTTCAGGTATTATTGGCGCAAGATTATTTTCAATTTTAGAGAATATGGAGTCGTTTCTTAATGATCCAATGGGACAAATTTTCTCAGGAAGTGGACTAACCATCTATGGTGGTTTGATTCTCGCATTTATTACAGTCTATTGGTACATCAAAAAGAGAGGAATGAAACCCATACATATGATGGATGCAACAGCTCCTGCAGTAATGATGGGCTATGCGGTTGGGAGAATGGGTTGCCAGTTTTCGGGTGACGGCGATTGGGGAATTCCAAATACCCTCGCAAAGCCAGATTGGTTTATTTTTCCTGACTGGGCTTGGTCATTTGATTATGCTAGAAATGTAAATAATGATGGGAGTACCATTCCTGATTGTGTCAATCTTTATTGCAAATATCTTGACCCTGGTGTTTTTCCTACTCCACTTTATGAAGTGGTATTTAGTTTAATTTCATTTGCCATTTTATGGTCACTGAGAAAAAGATTTAAAAAAGCAGGCATGATTTTTTTCTTATACCTCATCTTAAATGGTATCGAAAGGTTTTTTATCGAATTCATTCGAGTCAATGAAAAATATGAATTCCTTGGCCTTAATTGGTCACAAGCTCAATATATAGCTGTAGCTTTCTTCTTTATAGGTATTTTGGGTTTCTATCTCAGTCAAAAAAATGATTGGGCAAAGTCAACATAATATCCATTTTTTCGAACTGTAGCAGCATATTTCAGATTATAATTATTATGCCTTCGTCTGTAAATATCGAAAAAGGGTCTATTTCCGTGAACAAGTTTTTTTTAATTCTTGTCCTCTCCTTATGCATACCCATTTTTGGAACTACACAGAGCCTTACGAATCTTAGGTTTACATCATTAGACAATACCAATGGCTTACCAAGCAATGCGGTTAATGCTATTACACAAGATAAAAATGGTTTCGTATGGATTGGCACAAATGAGGGTCTTTGTCGATACGATTCTCCAAACAACATAAGCAAATTTGGGAAAGCGAGTCTTGGTCTAGAAAGCAGTAACATTAGGTCACTTTATAGTGATAATGATAACAATTTACTGTGGATCGGAACTCGATATGGAGGTATTGTGAAATTAAATCTAGAAGACTACAGCCATACCACGTATACAAATGATCCATCAGATTCTTTAAGTTTAAGTAATGATGAAATTCTGTGTATCAATAAAATAAATGAAACCCTACTTTTTGTTGGTACAGAAAACGGATTGAATATAATTGACCTAATAACAGAGCAAATTTACCCATTCACTTTTCAAAAAAATGATCATGGACTTGAGGCTAAAGCCATACTAAATGTATTTCAAGATCATGAGGGACATATTTGGATGGGTACTTGGGGAGGTGGACTATATCATTGTCATTTAGATGCGGGAGGTGATATTGCCGAAACAAAATTTGTAAAGATCCATTTATCTGATTTTGCAGGATCGGAAAATGTTTGGAAAATATTTCAAGATGAACAAAAGAGAATGTGGGTAGGCACACATGGCGGTGGGATTTACATTTCTGAATATAATGAGGAAAGTGATAAAAATTGGGATTTTATAAAAATACCATATGCAATAGGATCAAATAACTATTTAAGCAGTGAATATATTCATGATATCGTCGAGGACAGAGATAAAAACATATGGATTGGTTCTGTTCACGGACTATTTACCATTGATGCTAACTCAATAAACCAAAAAGATGTAAAAATAACCGAAGACAATATTGATAAATTTATTATTCAAGCTCATACTTTTCAGCCTGAAAAGATACGCACCATAAATAATAATAATATAAACCAATTATACCGCTGCTCTCAAGATTTAATCTGGGTAGCGAATATAGGAGGATTAAATACTTATAACTGGACAACAAATCAATTTCAGTTATTTAGTCTCCCAAATAGTTCGCTGAATAAAGTCGATTTAATTAACGGCATTTATCCAATATCAGAAGATGAATTTTTAATTGGAGGAGAAATTTCAGGCTTGAATATTTATAATACGAAAACAGACAAACTTGAAGACTTTAATGTATGTGGCATTAATCAAAAGGATTCCAAAATAATTTCAACTATATACAGTAAAGACGAAGAGTACCTTTACATAGGTACCAGCACTGGGATGACCAGGATCCACAAAAAAGATTTAAGCTGTACCCAATTTCCTTTTCCTAAAGACATTTATGAAAAAGAACGAAGTTTTTTCACTAGTATCATATTTAAAGATTCAAAAAATAGAATCTGGATGGGTACCGAAAAGGGGCTTTTTGTTGTTGATGAAAAAACTAAAGAATTTCAATATTTTATAAATAATCCAGATAATAAGAATTCGATAACTGATAATTCCATTACAAAAATATTGGAAGATTCTAATGGCGATATGTGGATTTCAACTTTTAATGGAATTAATAAATTAGAAGAAAGTAATGGATCAATTTCTTTCATTAACTATAGTAAAACTAAAGGAAGTCATTTAAATAATATCCTTTCAAATCAAGTTACATGTGCCCAAGAATATCGTAACAAAATATACTTTAGTAGTCATAGCGGATTATTTACTTTTGATTTATCAAAACAGATTTTTGAAATAATAAATGAAGATTACAAACAAAGTGTTATTGGTTTTGAAATTCTTAAAAACGGAGAATTATGGGCAACGACATTTGATGGAGTAACTAAATATGATTTAAATGAAAATAGCTTTGTAAATTATAATAGCAA
>CALGNN010000242.1 GCA_937961455.1 uncultured Saprospiraceae bacterium | reverse complement strand
TTTGATGGAGTAACTAAATATGATTTAAATGAAAATAGCTTTGTAAATTATAATAGCAATGATGGCCTTGGTTCTATTTCATATCGCATCAATGCCCATTATAAAGATGAAAATGAAAACATTTATTTCGGAGGTGTAAATGGATTTGCAAAAGTTGTACCTACCAATGTTTATAAAAACATTGATAAACCTAATGTAGCAATTACGCAATTAAAAATCGTAAACTCCAAAAAAGATACTTCACTTAATTTAATGACAGAGGACCATATTAAATTAAGTCATGATACTTATTACTTAGGCTTCGATTTTTGCGCCTTAAACTATAATCAAATTAAAAAAAATACCTACGCCTATAAGCTAGAAGGCTTTGTGGAAGATAACTGGACCTATATTAATGAACCTGAACAAATAGTATACACCAATTTAGATCCAGGCAAATATTCCTTTAAGGTTAAAGCAGCTAATAATCATGGATTATGGAATGAAGAAGGTGATACGATAGATATTGAAATACTCCCAGCTTTCTGGCAAACCTTATGGTTTAAACTAATTTCAATTCTATTCAGTCTTTTACTCTTAGCGGCAATCGTCTCCTGGTATACCAATAATATTAAAGAAAGAAATAAAATATTAAGTGAATACAATAATAAATTGAACGCAGAAATAGATGAGAGAAAAAAAGCTGAAATAATAATTTTAGAAAGAGAGAAAAAGATGAAAGACCTCTTGAATAAACTTGAAGAAACCAATGTAGAATTAGAAAGGTCTAATAAAGACCTCGAACAATTTGCCTATGTAGCCTCTCACGATATTAAAGAACCATTAAGAACAATAGGCACTTTTGTAGATTTATTTAGTAAAAACTACCATGAAGAGATAAATGAAAAAGGAAAAGAATATTTAGGTTTTATAACAGATGGTGTTTATAGAATGTCCAATCTCATCAATAGTCTTCTTACCTATTCAAGGGTGGGCACCATTACAACATCATTTATCGAAGCTGATTTAAACATTATTTTACAAGAAAAACTAAAAGACTTAAAACCCCTCATTGAAGCAAAAAATGTTACAATAAATTATAATAAATTACCTACCATTATTTGTGCCAGTGATCAAATTAGTATGGTACTCTACAATCTAATTTTAAACGGAATCAAGTTTAATAAATCAGAGGAGAAAATAATTGATATTAATGTTAATGAAACAGACAAAAAATATGTCATTTGTGTAAAAGATAATGGCATAGGCATCTCTAAAAAATATCAATCTCAAATATTTGAAATATTCAAAAGATTGCACACCAAAGAAGAATACGAAGGAACCGGTATTGGCCTCGCACTTTGTAAAAAAATCGTAGATCGACACCATGGAAAAATATGGTTAGAATCAGATCCAGATAAAGGTTCCGCTTTTTATTTTTCCATTTCAAAGAGCCTTAAAAGAACTAAAATCCAAGATAGAAAGGCTAGCTAAATTTAGTGTGAATAACTACTTAATATATGATACGTTTGTTCGGCCGATAAATCCCAATTAAATGTAGCTAGATGTGTGTCAATTGCTCCGTAATCTTTTAATTCATTATTGGGTGAAGTATAATATTTCATAGCTGCTGCTATTTCTTCAATGGATTCTGGATGCACCTCTTTAGCAAATCCACCTGCAGCTTCTGGCATGGAGGATCTATTCGAACAAATAACTGGAGTCTTATGCGCTAAAGCTAAAATAATCGGAACACCAAATCCTTCAAATAAACTCACATATACCAATGCCGTTGCGATAGCCATTAATTCTTTCAACATATCGTCTGGAATAAAACCCAGTAATTTTACATCACTTTCGTACTGCATACTTTGCAAGGTGTTTTCAAATTCTTTTGACTTCCAAGCTTTTCTCCCTGCAATGATCAATTTGTGATTTGAATTCGTTTCAGATTTAAATTTTTCGAAAGCCTTCAATATCCTTACTACATTTTTCCTTGGGTGAATGGCTCCTAGATAAAGAAAAAAGGGAGCAATAAAAGCATACTTTTCTCTTAATTTCTTTTTATCAAAACTGGCAAGAAATTGATCTGGGCTAACACCATTATAAACGATATCAATTTTATCCTCATGTATTCCATACGAATTCATAATGTCATTCTTACTTGCATTTGATACCGTTATAATCTTATCCGCAATTGAAGCAAACTTGGGGGTGTTTTGATTATAATATTTAGCAATCTGCTTTGAAAGATGTTCCGGAAAATGCTTAAATGCTAAATCGTGTATTACAAGAACTGTTGGCGTTTCAGCTTTTAGTGATAAATATCCATCAGGAGAATAAAAAACATCAGCCTTGATTTTTCTTAATTTCCGACGCACAGCCCACTCATACCATATCTTCCACAAGTATGGATGTCTAGCGGGAGGAAGTAAAACATGACCTTTCACATTAGGACCATATAAAAAAGATTCATCAAAGGCTCGGTCAAAGAAAAAATGAAACTCATCTTCAGGATGATTTTCCACCATTCTCTTACATATCTCATGTGTATACCTCCCAATCCCTTCTAGTTGACCCTTTATCAAAAATCTGGTATTTACCGCTATCCGCATTAAGTATTACTTGTTAGTTTTAAACTTTAAATATACATATCGTGAGAGAAACAGATGAACTTATTATTGTCCTTGATACTCAGGTTGTTCAATAGTGTAAATCCTCTCTTTTTAACTACATGCTTTGTATTCGGTCTATTAATTTTTAAAACAAAATAGAAATGCAAAAAGCGCTGCGATATAAATACCCCCGCTTTAGTTTCAAGAATTCCAATCTTAAAGCAGCATTTTGAAATTAATTGTAATCTAATTAATAAACATGTTCTAATGAACCCTAAAGCTCGACTCACACTTCTTGGTCTTTTCTTGTTGCTTACTTTTATAAATTGTACCAAAGAACCACCAGAAAACATAGTTGAAGAAGAAATCCCTGAAATTATCACAGAAGAACAAATGCTATTAGAAGATTTAGTAGCAGCTTTTGAGAAAGAAACGGACATTAGCATTTTTTATGAAACTGGATTATCAAGCTTACAATCCAAAGTAGAGCATCATCATGCTATCTCAGAAGAATACTATTACAAAACCGTCAATTCATATCCCATACTTTTACATAGAGTCGGTCAAATAATTGATTATGTAAATGCTTTTCCAAAAGACTTTATTCAAGATTTGGATTTGGATGCCATCATCCTTGTTCAATCGAATATTCCTAAATGGAATGGTAGAGCAAATCGAGCAGAAGGTATTAAATCGATTGCAATTAATAAATTAATTACACTGAATGACGATCTTGTTTTAGCGCATGAAATTTTTCACATGTTCGATCCATTCGCTTCTATATATATCCCAAGTTCGGAATTTGAAATGAATTGGAAATCACTCAATCCGCCAAACTTTGTATACGGATCTGGCTGTTCCTCTGGTGGAGACATCATAGATTATAGTGAAGGCTTTTTCAATAAATACGCTCAATGTAATCCCATTGAAGACCGAGCCGTTCATTTTGCATTCTATTATGCAAAAAGAAATAAAGTAATAGGAATAATAAATGAGGATACTTATATCGATGGAAAAATTAATTTCCTAAAAGACTTACTAAGTGAATACGAATTTAATTTTAGCTATTAACTATTTACAAATGGTATAGGATTTAAATCTTAAAGAGCTAAAGAACTTCATTTATATCTGGCATGATGCCAGACAATTCGCACGAATAAATTAATACACCTTTAATAAATTGAGCTTGAATGATATTAAGATTTATAAAAAAGAAATCTAATTAAATAAGTCAGTGAAACATTCAATAAATTATTAATTAAACCATTTCACCAATTTTTTATTAATCAAATGACTTTCATAGCCTTTTTGATAAACAAAATTAAATAGCTTCTTCCTAATTAAATATTGATCTTCCGATTTACTCGAAAGTATTTCATATTTTTTCTCTAATAGCTGTTCCAAATTTTCTTCATATTGCAAAGCATCTAAATTTTTCAAAGCTTTATTAATAGAGTAGTTGGATACTTTTTTAGATTTAAGTTTACTTTTTATTTTTTGCTTACCCCATTTCTTTACACGCATTTTACCTCCAGCATAAATTTCAGCAAACCTTTCTTCATTTAGAAAATCATCAGATATTAATTCAGAAATAATTTCTTCTAGTTCGTCACCATACACTTTCAAACTCAATAGTTTGGTTCTAACTTCCTGATGACATCTTTCTTGATAGGCACAGTAGCGCTGCAATTTTCGTAAAACTTCTTTCTTAGTCATTAATGATTCCGGATGCAATTAATTCTTGATCTAATTGGTCAAATTCTTTTAAGTGCAAAACATTGAAGCCTAAGCTTTTTGCTGCCGTGGTATTTTCTTCTAAATCATCAACAAACAAACAAGTCTCTGGATGAATATCTGTAGCGTTTAATACTTCTTTAAAAATGGATGGATCTGGCTTGATCATTCCCATGTCTTGTGAATAAAAAGTTCGAAGAAAAAAACGCTCATTGTAATCCGGAGCCCCGTGCGTTTTTATAAACTTTCTTTCAGCATATTCAACATGCAATTCACAATTGTTGCTCAAGAGAAACAGATCATATTGACTTTGGAGGGTCTGTAGTAATTTGATTCTTGCTTCAGGTAAATCTACAATTAAGCTATTCCACGCATCGATGACATCACGTGCTTGGACATTTTCTTTAGAAACTTTAATAATAGCGTTTAAGAATAAAACGGTACTAAGTTTACCTGACATGT
This sequence comes from uncultured Saprospiraceae bacterium, assembly GCA_937961455.1. GTDB lineage: Bacteria > Bacteroidota > Bacteroidia > Chitinophagales > Saprospiraceae > CALGNN01. Next base: position 4,045 of record CALGNN010000242.1, on the reverse strand, counting down.
ACTTGTTGCAAATCAATTTATAATCTTCAGAGTCAATAAATTCAGGACTTACAAACAGTTCCTTCATTTTCTCTCGCCATAAAGCATAATCGAGACGCACCAATACATTTCCTAAGTCAAAAAGAATACTTGAAATCATTTTTATAATTGTCGAACAATATATTCCAATATTTTCTTAATTTAATCAATAGAAGGACTATACTGCGAAAAACGTTTAACTCACTTAATTGACCCAATCATGTTCTACAAAAATTATTTGAAAAAAATAGTATTGTTTACCCCTCTGTTCTTTCTTTTTATGCTATCTGGAAATGCTCAGGAATGGGTAGAAATGAATGTCCAACAAAGCGCTAATAATTTAGAGTCCTTAGAGAATGTCGAGTATCATGCGGAGCGTTGTCCTACATCTTCCTTTATAAGAGTAAGCCCTAATCCTGCACATAATTTTATCTATGTTTCTATTGATCCTGTAAAGGATTGTGTAGCAGAAATTTCTATTCTAAGCGAACGCGGGAATACCTATATGTCGCAATCTTTAGAAATGCATGATAATGAAAGAATGGGACGAATTAATGTAAGCAACTTAGAAAAAGGTATGTACTTTTTTAGAATCATAACTCCTTGGGGTTACGAAACGCAAAAATTCCTCAAGCATTAATTAGGAAACATTTTATTAAAAAACATTTTAATACGACTCCAAAATCCTGAATAGGCTTCTGTTTCAGGATCATCTTCTGTAAACGGATTTGAACAGTCTTCAATTGAAGCTTCAAAATTTGCTCCAAGATCTATATTAAATCCTGGTTCTAGTTCAATTTTTTGACCAGCATGGAATACCACATTCAATGGTGCATCAATTTGTGCATCAGATTGAAGTACACTAATTGCTTCAAAATTACCCTCATCGATATATTGGTTTGTAATATATAGACTGTCCGTGCAATCAATCACCAAATCACATGCATCTCCAAAAAAATCATTATCAATATTCTCTTGACCAGGATTAAAATTACTGATACAATTATCGCAGGCATTTCCTACCCCATCATTATCTGTATCTAATTGTGAGGCATTACTATCTAATGGGCAATTATCGACAGCATCACATAAGCCATCATCATCAGAATCTGCAACCACCGTTCCGACACAATCACAATTTCCATCCAGGACATCATTTTCTGTACAAGGGTCACCATCATCACAGGCCATCACTTGACAGGCAAGATTATACATCCGAATATCATCAATGTAAATACCATCCTTAGCATAAGCATCATTTACCCCACCTGCTTCAAACCGCAAATAAACTGTTGCATTCCCATCATAGGCCGATAAATCAAATTCTTCTCTTACCCATTCTGCCTCAACTGCATCATAAATACCTTCCCCATGAGGCTGTATCGAACTATTTCCATTGTCATTTAAATTGGATCTTCCAGGCTTAGTATACCGTCCACACAAATCCACCCAATTATTCCCATCTGTAGAAATTTGCGTTTGTACATAATCAAAGCTTTTATAAATATCCCACTTTGTGTAATACTCCAAAATTGTCTGACTTCCAACACTTAAATCAATAGGATTGGATAAAGTCATGGTATTAATTCCCTCTACCATATTACCACCAGGACTATCAGTGAGACAACCACTTGACTTATAACCATCCGTCCCAATTTGATCCCACTCGGTGCTCAACCAATCACTTCCTGTTGAACCGTCATCGTAAAACTTGAGATTCAATCCAAAATACTTAGTCATGGTTTTCGAGAATAACTCGTAGGTACCATTATTAAGACTGACCGTAAATTCAATGCTTGTTCCAGCAGGTGTAGATGGATCAATGGTCACTGCAGTAGCAAAATTTTCATAATCTGCATCAGTCATTTGAGCACTGGTAAAACTAGGCTGATCTATATGTAATACATATGGACTTGAAGATTGAATGTCTAAGGTGAAATTTCCATCAACCAAACTTAGGTGTTGGATAGAAAAATACAAACTGTCATCAGTCCCTGTAAAACTTGCTGGGGTCAAATCATTCAACACTCCATAGTTAGAAGCAGACAAAGCCAATAATAAAGACATTCGCGTTTGCCTCTCAATAATGGGCAAAATATTACTAGGTGAAGGATAAAATCCTCCTTCAGATCCAGAACCTAATTCCGGTGTCCAAGAAAATATTTTATCCTTAGTTGTTTGCTCTCCATAAAACCAATCATTTGCATCTCCAGCAGTAGCGTAGATGGTTGCATTACTGTTGCCATAATAGTAGCGATTATGCCAACACATCTGTTCCGTAATCTCATTCAATAAAAAATTATCAGGGGCATCATTAGGTGTCCATCCCCAAGGATGCAAATTTAGATTACTATAAGAATGATTATTAAAGGCATTTACAAATTCATGAGCTTCAACAAAATCTCGAATGATTTGTGTTTCTGGTTCTGAAAAAGCTGCTGTACCATGATAGGTCTCAGAGGTCATTGTACTACTAGAACCACCATTAGCATATGCCCAATTATATCCATAATTTCTATTTAGATCAACACCGTATGAACCATTAGTATTAAGTCTTCTATTTTTTCGCCAAAAACCTCCTCCATTTGGATTTGTTGATTGATTGTACAAGTAGCCGTCTACATTGATTACTGGAATAAAGTAAAGCTCAGTGTGATCTACCAAATTTTTAATCTGTGGATCTGAATCATAATTTTCTAAAAGATACCACATAAAATGAATGAGATTCATCATAGAAAGAGGTTCTCGAGCATGATGAATTCCTGTATATAAAACTTCAGATTCTGATTCGTTAAGATCTGGATTATCAGATATTCTTACATAATATATCGAGCTATCTTGAATGGTAGTTTCGCCACTTGCACTTGCATCAAGTCTAGCCGTTATCAAATGTGGATAAAGCAATCGCATGGAATCTAATTCTCTTAGCATATCCGCATAAGAAGTGTACCCTCCCATAGAACCTAAATTAAAATGCTGAGGTACAGGAAAAGCATCTTCCGAACATCCTCGATCTTGCCCTACTTCTGTACTTTTATTCAACCGCTTTTTTTCAGCAAGTAATCTCTGAGCTTCAGGTAAATCTTGCATATTCCTTTTTGCTACATAGCTTGAATAGTCATCAACAAGAATTTCGATATCTAATCCTCTAGCCAACAATTGTTGATACTCCCATTCAGAGACTACCAATTCTAACAATGATTGATGATCATGTTTATGCAATTCTGAACCACAAACAATATCTACCCCTTCATTCGCAATGACTTTAATTTGATTTTCATGTGCAAGGTGCACTAGGACTTTTTTGTAAACAGCAACATCCTGAGCAATCACAAAACTATGTGTAAATAAAAAGAAAAATAAGAAGCAACTAAAGACTTGTTGTAGATGGTGCTTGGAAATCATGTGTTCAATTAATTTAAGGTGCTTTAAAAATAATTTAACTTTTTACGAATGCACTTGTTTTAGAAAGGGCTCACACTTCAACGTCAAAAGCTATTCCAAGTTTGCAAGCATCTATGAAGTTTGTAACGATGTTTGAAGTTTGTAACTTCAAACTAATGAATAAACACAACACCTTACTATATAGCCTATTGCTCTTTGCAACTTGCCTCTCTTGCAATCCACAAACAACAACACTGGATCAAACTTATCAAGTCGCCTATCAATCCCCCCTTGGCAAAGCATTCAACTTGCCAGAGCCTAGTGAAAAACAATTGGACGACTATGAAAAGGCTTTGACCGATTATAAAAAAGATAGCACCAACACCGACAATATTATTTGGCTTGGAAGAAGATTGGCATACATGGGACGCTATGAAGAAGCTATTGTAGTTTATACAAAAGGCATTATGAAAGATCATAATGAAGCGCGTTTTTATAGGCATCGTGGACACAGATATATTTCTCAAAGAAAATTTATAGAAGCTATAAATGATTTTGGGATAGCCGCAGAATTAACCAAAGGAAAGCCAAACCGAATAGAACAGGATGGAATGCCAAATGCACAAAACATACCCATCTCTAC
>CALGNN010000241.1 GCA_937961455.1 uncultured Saprospiraceae bacterium | reverse complement strand
TCTAAGCGTCTTAATTACAGTAGTATAAAAAAATATTTCATTGTTTAACACACCATACGCTTTTACTCCAAAAAATCAATAAAATAAAGAAGCTTCCAAATCGGAGGCTTTTTTTATTTAACCAATATTGCCTCCAATTCTTCTAATGTCTTTCCTTTTGTTTCTGGTAATATCCTATAAAGGATTACAAAAGCTAGTAAGGCGAAACCCACATATATAGCAAAGGTCGTAGCATTGCCGAGATTGCTTAATTCCCAAGGGAAAAGTTGTGTTACTAAAAATGAAGTTAAACTATTAATAAATCCAAAAATAGCTACTGCGACTCCTCTTATATAATTGGGAAAGATTTCTGAAAATAAAACCCACATTACGGGTCCTAGCGAAAAAGCAAATGAAGCAACAAATCCTAAGATTCCAATTAAGATCAACATTGGATTTAACTTAGCAGCACTTTGCAAAATTTCACTTTCATATTTAGTGGCTAATTGATTACCGATACTTGATTTAATAGCATTTTTGAAACTCACATCACTATCATATACTTTGTCTTTCATTTGAGCCAATTTTGATGAATCTATTTCTTTGTTCAAAGCGCTAATTTCTGGACCGCTTAAGGTATAGGTAGCCTTTGAAAAGCCGTAAGAAACAATAGACAGGCTAATTGCTATTCCCATAAGTCCTGCAAGAAGTAGCGGTTTTCTTCCCAGCCGATCAATAAAGTACAATGCAAGTAAAGTAAATACCACATTGATCAAACCAACAAAGATGGCTTGTACAAAGCTTGCATCAGTGCCTATACCTGTCTGCTCGAAAATATTATTTGCATAGAAGAATACTGCATTAATTCCTGTAATCATTTGTGCTACAGCCATGACAAGACCAATTAACAATATGAGTCTCATACCTGGTTTTAAGAGGTCAACGAGTTTGCCTTTATTAGCATTTTTAGCTTCGTCAATATTCTTTTTCACATCCGTTAACAAGCCAGGTACATCTTGTTCGGCATTAACGGTTTGAAGCACTGCGCTAGCTTCATTTTCTTTTCCTTTCATAAGAAGCCATCTCGGACTTCTAGGTACCAAAAATAGTAGAAAGAAATATATCAAAGCCGGAATGGACTCTATGCCTAACATCAATCTCCAAGCATTTTTATCTAAAGCATATTTTTGAACAAAGGCTGTACTTTCTTGGCTTAACTGTTGAATGTAATAATTGCTGAAATATGCTGCTGAAAAACCCAATACAATCGCTAATTGCTGAATTGTTACCATTCTGCCTCTATATTGGGCGGGTACTAATTCTGCAATATATACGGGCACCAAAACTAATGCTGCACCGAAGGCCACACTTCCAATAATTCTCGCTGTTACCAATGAAGTAAAATTGGGAGCAAAAGCTGAGAATAGCGCCGAAATTGAATAGAGTAATGCCACAAAGATTAACACATTTTTTCTACCAAACTTATCACTTACCACTCCTGAGAATAACATTGAAATCGCGGCAAAAAGTGAGACAGAAGAATTCAACCATCCCTTTTGAAAGTCATTAAGATTAAATTCAGGTGTAATGAAACTATTGACTCCTGCAATAACCGCTGCATCGAATCCAAACAAGAAGCCTCCCAAGGAAACAATGAAACAGATAAAAATTATATACCTTCCTTTAACCATTGATTTTGTGATTTTTTTTGAAATATAGACAATTTCTACCTTCTTGCACTAATATTAAAAATTATGCCTTTTGCTGCCAATCCAATCATAACAGGATTCAATCCCGATCCATCAATCATTAGAGTTGAAAATGATTACTATATCGCGACCTCGAGCTTTGAATGGTTTCCGGGAGTTCAGATTCATCATTCTACTGATTTAGCAAATTGGAATTTAATTACAAGAGTACTGGATAGGAGTTCTCAATTAGATCTAATTGGTGTTGCAGATTCTGGTGGTGTGTGGGCACCATGTTTAACTTATCATAATGGTACTTTTTATTTGGTATTTAGTAATGTGAAAAATTTTGACGCAGTATGGAAGGACAGTCCTAATTATCTTGTAACAGCGAAAAATATTTATGGTCCTTGGTCTGATCCCATCTTTTTATCAGCAAGCGGTTTCGATGGATCTCTTTTTCATGATGGAGATAGAAAGTGGTTTTTGAGCATGCTTATCGACCATAGAAAGTCCAAGTTTTTTGGTGGGATTACCATACAAGAATATGATGATGAATCAAAGAAGCTCATAGGTGAAAGGAAGGATCTTTTTCAAGGCACTTCTTTAGGCTTAACAGAAGGTCCACATCTATATAAGCGTGGTGCGTTTTATTATTTGATAACAGCAGAAGGAGGAACTGAATATAATCATGCAGTAACCATTGCAAGGTCAAAAAATATAGCAGGTCCATATGAATTGCATCCAAATGAACATCTCCTAAGTTGTAAAGAAACCCCATCTCATCCTATCCAAAAATCTGGACATGGGGATTTTGTTGTCACGCAGAATGGAGCATGGTATATCGTCTTTTTAGTCTCAAGACCACTTACTACAAGAGGCAGATGTACTTTAGGTAGAGAGACAGCGATAGAAGAAATATTTTGGGAAGATGATTGGCCCTATTTGCCTGGAAAGACCTTAGTGCCGAGATTAGAAGTCCCATTGCCTGAGCTTGATAAAATGATGCCCATTGAAAAATCCATGTTTGAAAATTTTGACCAAGAAAAATTATCCATTCATTTGCAATCACTTCGTGTACCTATTACAGAAGAATGGGCAAGTTTACGATTAAGACCTGGTTACTTAAGGATGCTTGGTCGTGAAAATCCTAGTTCATTGCATAGACAAAGTCTCATCGCTAGGCGTGTACAAGATTTTAATGTAGAAGTATCTTGTGAATTAGAATTCCGCCCTAAACATTTTCAGCATTTGGCAGGCTTAATTTGTTATTACAATAGTTATCATTATATCTATTTATATCAAACAGCTAATGATTTAGGTCAATCAATTTTAGAAATAAAAATGATGAATAAATATCAAGAGTCAGATTATCCCGAAGTTGAAATATTATTAGATTCCCATAAGTCTGTAGAATTAAAGGTGCATTTTAATAGGGATCTTATCCAGTTTTATTATAAACAATCAGGATTGGAATGGACTAATATAGGTCCTGAATTTGACGGAAGCATTTTGTCAGATGATTACGTGCAAGATGCAGAAAATCGATATCGTGCTGCCTTTACTGGAGCCTTCGCTGGAATTTGTGTGCAAGATTTAGAAGGGCACGGGCACTATGCGGATTTTAATTATTTTCACTATTATCCATTGTAATTATGAATAAAATATATTTTACATTTTTAATAGTTCTATTAATCACAGCTTGTAAATCTTCAATAGAAGATGCTAAAGAATCCAACAGCTTAGCAAAGTATGAACCTGAAGAAGGAAAGTGTTTACTTTTTGTGGGACAAGAAATGGAAGCTATCGGTGGGTTAGAAAAATATAATGATGGTTATTTAGATCATTTTAAAACTCCTGCAGGCTTTACGATGTATGTGAAAATTAGACCTGGTGATGAAGAATTTGGTTTTACTTATACTGGTCTAGATGGCATATTTAGTTCTGATGATTGGGGTGATAGTCCAAGTCATCTAGCGCTTCAAATCGCAGATCCAGATTACAAAAATATGGCATTGGCCATTGGTTTAGAAATGGTAAATCATGAAAAAGCCATTGCATCTGGGGATAGGGATACATTTGTTGACATGCTAGGAGAGTGGATTCAAAGTTTAGGAGATCGCCCTGTATTTTTAAGGATCGGTTATGAATTTTCAGGATCGTGGAATCATTATGATAGAGAAGCTTACATTGCTGCTTACCAAAGAATAAAGGATCGATATGATGAACAAGGAATCGATAATGTAGCATACGTGTGGCAATCCCATGGATCTGATGAGCCTTTGGAATTACTTGAATCTTGGTACCCCGGAGATGCTTATGTAGATTGGTGTGGGTATTCTTTTTTCTCTAGATTTGATGAAGCCAATATGATTGAATTTGCAAGGAGTAAAAACAAGCCAGTATTCATAGCGGAGGCAACGCCTACCATAAGTACAGAAACTACCAGAATAAATGGTAAAACTAAGAACACCGACTTGAATATAAAATCTCAGGCAGATGAAGCATGGGAAAAGTGGTTTATTCCATTTTTTAATACCATAGAAGAAAATCAAGATGTAGTCAAGGCTATTAGTTATATCAATTGTTTTTGGAAGAGTCATCCCATGTGGGTAGACAACCCAACATTCCAAGGCGTTGATGCTAGATTGCATGTCAATCAAGAAATAGCAGATAAATGGAAGTCAAAAATTAATAATAAACGATACATACATTCGAGTCCAACATTATATAAAGATCTTTCGAAATAAAATTGACATGAGGAAAAAATTATTAGTGCTTACGGGTGGAGGAGATTGTCCGGGTCTCAATGCTGTGATCAGAGCTATTGTAAAATCTGCTGAAGAATTTGGAGGCTGGGATGTTTGGGGAAGTATAGAGGCCTTTAATGGCGTCTTAGCAGATCCGGTTAACATTGTTCCTTTAATGAGTAAGGATGTAGCCGGCATTCATGTGAAAGGTGGTACCATTATCAAAACAACCAATAGAGGAAATCCATTGAAATTCCCCATACAAAATGAAGATGGCAGTTGGAGCACAAAAGATCTTTCTCAAGATCTTGTTAATGTAGTAAAGGATCTTGATTTCGATGCCGTGATTAATATTGGTGGAGATGGATCTCAAAAAATATCATATGAATTATATAAAAAGGGCATGCCTATAATTGGTGTTCCCAAAACCATTGATAACGATTTGGGTGCTACAGATTTTACATTTGGATTTTCTACCGCTGTGCAGACAGCAACGGATAGTTTTGACAAGTTAGTAAGTACGGCAGAGAGTCACCACCGAGTTATGATTATGGAAGTCATGGGCAGAGATGCTGGTTGGATCGCTTTGCATACAGCCATAGCTGGAGGTGCGGAGATTTGTTTAATTCCTGAGATTCCTTTTGATTATGAAACGGTATTAAATCAAATTCATAAAAGATATAAAAAAGGTAAAGGCTTTGTAAATATGGTTGTGGCTGAGGGAGCAAAAGCAATAGGGGGAAATGTTGTTGGATCGCACAGCTCAGAAAAAGGAGATGAGCATATAAAACTTGGTGGTATTGCTAATACAATCAGATCTAAGCTTGAGTCTATGGGTTGTGAAGCTCAAATACGATGTACGATACTAGGTCATACACAAAGAGGAGGGAGCCCAATAGCCTTCGACAGAATATTAGCGACAGCTTATGGTACAAAAGCATTTGAAATGGCACATCAAGGTCATTTTGGGAAATTAGTTACCTATGAAAATAATAACTTGTCTATGTCAGATTTAGAGGAGGCCGTTAAGGAATATAAATTTGTAGATCAAGATCATTTCTTAATTCATACAGCAAGGAGCTTAGGAATTTCGTTTGGGGAAGTTTAGCTATTATTTGTGATTAAAGCAAAAAAAAAAGAAAGGATACGATTTTAATTCTTTTACTAAAATGGCGTCCCTTCTTTCTATATAAAGCATTAATCAAAATAATAAATATTATAAACTGGATACCTGAGGCATACTTATTTGAAATATATTTATTTCATAAGCCTTCCTAATCATACCAGCAACATTTTTTACATCCAGTTTTAGAAGGATATTCCTTCTATGTGTTTTTGCAGTATGAGCACTGATAAATAATTTTTCTGCTATTTCTTCAGTAGTATATTCATCAGCTATAAGGCGCAAAATTTCCATTTCACGAGTGGAGAGTGATTCTTGATACATGTTTTCAATAGGTTTATAAATTAGTGTATCAAGAATAAGAATGGTTACTCCATTCACGAAGAAAATTGGTCTTTCAGGGCCATTGCTTTCAAAAAGCCATTTTGGTTATGCAGTTTTCGCTACAACTGTTATATAAAATTAGATAAGATTCTACTAAAATTCTTCACCTAAAAGGGGGATATTATAATAAACAAGATTAGGGCTTGAATACATTAAATATATCACTAAAGACAAAACAAGCGTTTATATTTTGTGCTTACTTTAATCTATTTAAATTTACTTGATGAATAAATTTTTGCAATTATTTATTTTAAAATCTATTTTGATAGTAGGACTTCTTTCTTGCTCCTATCTTTCTGTTTATAGTCAAGTCAGTGTCCATCATTTTGAATCAAAAATTAAAAAATTAGATTTTAGCATAGATAAAACTGAATCGCAAAAATCTCTTAAGAGTCTCCAATCGATTATTGTAAAGCGCAATAAGGATTATTCATCATCTTTTTTTTGCAATGTAGAAGCACAAATTGAAAAGCAGACTAAATTCTTAGTCAGGTTTAGATTGGGAAGTGTGGATTATGTAGATAGAATGGAAGGAAAAATTACATACTAGTTAAGTTTGTATCACTCCTGGGTTAAACTTTTTTATCGGCGCATTATTAGCTGCTTCTATTCCTTGACTGATAAATTTACGAGTATCCAAAGGGTGAATAATTGCATCAACCCAAAGTCTAGCTGCTGCATAGTAGGCAGTAGTCTGATCGTCGTAGCGTGATTTTATTTTATCAATGAGTTCTTTCTCAGCCTTTTCGTCTGGAGCTTCTCCTTTAGCTTTTGATGAGCTCATTTGGATTTGAGCCAATACCTTCGCTGCCTGTGTTCCTCCCATTACAGCGATCTTAGCAGTAGGCCAAGCAACAATTTGTCTTGGGTCGAATGCCTTCCCACACATAGCATAATTTCCAGCACCATAAGAATTGCCTATTACCACAGTAAATTTTGGAACAGTAGAATTGGAAACCGCATTGACCATTTTTGCTCCATCTTTTATAATGCCTCCATGCTCAGATCTTGTGCCCACCATGAAGCCCGTAACATCATGGAAGAAAACTAAGGGTATTTTCTTCTGATTGCAATTCATAATAAAGCGCGTAGCCTTATCTGCGGAGTCAGAATAAATGACACCTCCAAATTGCATTTCACCCTTGGCATTTTTAACCAGTTTCCTATCATTAGCGACTATGCCAACAGACCAGCCATCAATTCTTGCATAAGCGCAAATGATGGTTTGTCCATAATTCTTTTTATAAAAGGTCAGCTTAGAATCATCCACCATTCTTTTAAGCAGTTCTTCCATGTCATATGGAGAAGTACTTTCTTCTGGGTATAAACAAAGTAATTCTGACTCTGGCTTTGAAGGAGGCTTGGGTTCTTCTCGATTGAAACCTGCTTTATCAAAACTACCAAACTTGCTAACGAGATCCTTTATCGTGTCCAAGGCTGTCTCATCATCTGGCACATTATAATCGCATACACCAGAAATTTCGGTTTGTGTTTTAGCACCCCCTAATGTTTCTTTATCAACCTGCTCACCAATGGCTGCTTTCACTAAATAAGGACCTGCAAGAAAGATTGATCCAGTCCCATCAACAATGATGGACTCATCACTCATGATAGGAAGATAAGCTCCTCCAGCAACACAGCTTCCCATGATTGCGGCGATTTGTGGAATACCCTCGCTACTGAGGATCGCATTGTTTCGAAATATTCTACCAAAATGCTCTTTGTCAGGAAATATTTCATCTTGAAGCGGTAGGAATACTCCCGCGCTGTCTACTAAATAAATAATAGGTAGTCTATTTTCAAGTGCAATTTCTTGGGCTCTAAGATTTTTCTTGCCAGTCATCGGAAACCATGCTCCGGCTTTCACTGTTGCATCATTGGCTACAATGACACATTGTCTTCCTGCGATTTTTGCTATTCCAATAACGACTCCCGCTGCAGGAGCACCTCCATGTTCTTCATACATACCATATGCACAAAAAGCACCTATTTCAAAAAACGTTTCAGGGTCATCAATCAAATAATCAATCCGCTCTCTGGCGGTCATCTTACCCTTGGCATGTTGCTTATTGATCTTTTTTTCTCCACCACCTAAATGAATATCTTGAAGCCTCCTTTCCATTTTAGAAATGAGCAACTTCATCGCATCTTCATTCTTATTGAAGTCAAGATTCATCTTTGCCATTAAATTATTCTTTATTATTTATGGAATGCATAAGGATATTTACCCTCATACCTTTCGTAAAAACCTTCGAGTAAAATAACCCCTTTGCTGTTTTCTAATTTATCTACAAACTGATCTACATTGCTTATTGGATCAGTGTTAATATGGGTGATGATATAATCAGGGTCCATATTGGTTCTTTCAATTGTGCTACCACGATAGATACTTGTTACCAAGACTCCATCTTTTCTAAACTTTGTTTTTTCTTGCTCGCTAAGATCTCGTAATTCAAAACCCAGATCTGTAAGTATTCGATCTTTTCTTGTGGCAATTAATTCCGTAGTGTTAATTTGATTTTTTAAAATTACCTGAGCAATAGAAATTTCACCATTTCTAAAATATTCTACATTTATAACATCTCCAGGCCTAAGGACTCCCATTTGTTCCATAAATTCTGGGGAACTAGCTGTAGACTTATTATTTATAGAGACTATTACATCTCCTTCATTTAATCCAGCATCGAAAGCTGCGCTTTGGGGATTGACTCTATTTATTAAGACACCTTTTACTTGAGGTAATTTATATCGTTTGGCTAACTCATCATTTATAGTTAAAATATCTACCCCTAACCAACCTCTTTGGACAGCTCCAAATTCTTTTAGATCATTAATTACTTTTTGTACAATATTAGAAGGGATGGCAAATGAATAGCCTTCATATCGCCCTGACTTTGTAATAATGGCTGTATTGATCCCTATAAGTTTTCCACTTGTATTAACTAAAGCGCCGCCACTATTTCCAGGATTAATAGCTGCATCAGTTTGGATGAAACTTTCGATTCCAGATTCTCTATCGAGGATGTTAATGTTTCTACCTTTGGCGCTGACAATTCCAGCAGTCACGGTAGATTGAAGTCTGAATGGATTCCCGACAGCAAGTACCCATTCACCAATTCCAATAGAATCAGAATCAGCAAATCTCAAAAAGCTTAGATTTTCTTCTTCGATCTTGAGAAGGGCTAAGTCGGTCATCGGATCTGATCCGACCAACCTTGCAATAAATTCTCTTTTATCATTAAGAATGACTTGGATGGTATTTCCACCATCTACCACATGTTTATTTGTAACGATATATCCATCATCAGATACAACGACCCCTGATCCAGTGGAGTGGCCATATTGATCAGCTCTCCAAAATCGGTAATCACTATTTTCGGTACTCCTTATAAATACCACACAAGGCGTGCTTATTTTTGCTGAATTAATAAAATTACTGGGTTGGCCAAAAGCCATTAGCTCATTTGCATCAAAGTAGGGGCTTCTATCTGTAGCATACGAAACGGGAATGCTTTCTTTAATAATCAATTTTCTGGGCTCACTAAACTGATCATAAAGGAATACAGCTAAAATCGCACTGACCAATGAACAAGCAATAATTCCTAAATATTTCTTCATCTATTTTCTCAGATTAACTCTATTTATCATTATAACGTTAAAAAATAGTATTGCAAGATAAAAACATAGCTTAAATTAGAGAATGTTTAAAAAACCGTACCAAGATTTTAAAGATGAGGAGCATTATGTTGGAAATATATGGGGCTGGAAAGTTTCTATTATTTCTGGGGTCGGTTTAATCCTGCTTTTATGCCTTTTTTGGTACCGCTATACCTATCATTATGTGCCTGTGAGTGAAAGAAGTAGCGAAGAGGTACACCCATTATTTAATGAAGCAAATAAAGAGGCCCCGAATAAAGATTTAAAGGAAATAGAAGTAGAAAATGAAAATTAACTTTTGGAAATATCATGGCACTGGAAATGACTTCATTCTTATTAATGGCTTTGAAATCGATTTTCCTTTATTTAATACAGATTTAGTAGCCGAAATGTGTTCAAGACATTTTGGAATTGGCGCTGATGGATTGATTGTTTTAATTCCTGTGGAAAACTATGATTTTAAAATGATGTATTTTAATTCTGATGGCAAGCCTAGTTCAATGTGTGGGAATGGAGCGAGATGCGCAGTTAGTTTTGCGAAATTTAAAAATTTGATCCTTAATGAGGCATCCTTTTTAGCTGCAGACGGAGCACATACTGCAAAGATCGATGATAAAGAATGGGTTCATTTATCCATGTCAAAAGTTGAACAAGTGGCAAAAGTAGCATCAGACTTTGTATTAGATACAGGCTCTCCTCATTTTGTGAGAATTGTTGAAAATTTAGATGATCATGATATTTTTCAAATAGGCCAATCAATTCGATACAGTGAGCCTTATAGACAAGATGGGATCAATGTCAATTTGATGCAAGTCATAGAGCAGGATGTTATTCTTGTCGAAACTTATGAGAGAGGTGTGGAAGACGAAACGCGCTCTTGTGGTACAGGTGTCACAGCTTGTGCTTTGGTTCAAATGCAGCATTCAAACAAAAACAATATTTCAGTAAAGACCAAAGGAGGTTTTCTTAAAGTCTCAAGTGACTTAGAAGAAGGTGTTTTTACCAATATCATATTATCAGGTCCGACGAAGCAAGTATTTGAGGGAACATACATTTCAGAATCAAAATAGCTTAGAGCTCCATTTCTAAATTCATTTTAGCATTCTTTAGTTCTGCTAAAGCATGAAGATCATTTTTCAAAGTAGTGATTTCAATTCCTTTTTGATAGATCATCAAGGCATCATGGGGCTCATCCAATACTTCAAATAACTTGGCTAAATGATAATAAGTACCAAGATATTCGGGGTCAGATTCTACAAGCTTTTCATAGAGTTCTTTTGCTTTTTCCAAATCATTTAATCCTTCGTATTCTTTTGCTAAAGCAAAAGTTATAAAGGAATCTTCAGGGCTTGACTCAAGCATGGAAAGTAATTTTTCTAATCGATTCATGTTCCTTTTCTACAATTTAATTTAAGAGAATAATGCGCTATCTTTGTGGCATTATAATTAGAATATTTAACTTAGAGTTTAATTTTTGAAATCTAAATATTTTTTATGAATAGCTTGGTTTGCATAAGCAAAACACCTGAAACAACAGCTAAAATAAGCTTTAACGACAATAATAGCCAGTTCGACACTGAAGGTGTACAATTTATCATGAATCCTTATGATGAATGGTATGCGCTCGTCCGCGCTTTAGAAGCAAAAGAACAACATGGGGGAGAGGTGACCGTAATCAATGTAGGACCTGCATCCAATGATGTAGTCATTAGAAAAGCTTTGGCAATTGGGGCTGATAAAGCGGTAAGAGTTGACACTGAGGCAAATGATGCTTTTCAAGTTGCATCCGAAATTGCAAATTATGCGAAAACCGGAAACTTTGATCTCATTTATTTGGGTAAAGAAACCATTGATTATAATGGCGCAGAATTAGGTGCTATGATTGCAGAGCTTTTGGACATTGCCTACATTTCTTTTGCATCCAAAATGGAAGTGGATGGCAATGTAGCTAAGATAGAGCGAGACATAGAGGGAGGAATAGAAGTTGTCGAAGTACAGACTCCTTTTGTGATCAGTGCAGCTAAGGGACTTGCAGAGCAACGCATACCGAATATGCGTGGTATTATGATGGCGAAACGAAAGCCTTTAGAAGTGGTTCCATCCTCCTCAGTTCAAGCAAAAGTATCTGTCAAAGAATATAAACTCCCAGAAATGAAGAGTGGAGTTAAATTGGTTGATCCAGATAATATGGATGAGTTAGTAAGATTATTAAGTGAAGAAGCAAAAGTAATTTAAGATGTCAGTACTAGTATACGCAGAAAGCCCAAATGGGAAAATCAAAAAAGCTGCTTTAGAAGCAGTTAGTTATGGAGCAAAACTATCAAAATTGATGGGTCTTGAATGCATTGCATTAGTGATAGGAGCTGCCGAAGGAAAAGAAGAATTAGCTTCATACGGCGCATCTAAAATATTGCAATTAGATCACGCAAATCTTCAAAGTTTCGATAGTCAAAATTTTGCCTTTGCAATAGCTGAAATTGCAAAGACCCAAAATGCTGGTGTATTGGTCTTGAGTCATAGCGCTTCTGGAAAAAGTATAGCAGGTAGAGTAGCTGTGCGATTGAATGCTGGTTTGGTGTCAGGAGTGAATGCTTTACCAAATTTGGAAGGAGGCTTTAGCGTTGCGAAAGGCGTTTTTTCCGGCAAAGCTACAGCACATTATCAAGTAGACGCTGATGTAAAAGTATTGAGCTTGATGGGAAATGCCGTTCCACTTGAAAAGCAAGAAGGCACCGGAACGGTAGAATCCGTTCAGTTGGAAATTCCAGCTCCAAAGACAAAAGTTTTAGAAGTGAAAACACAAGACGGAGTTGTTCCATTACCGGAAGCAGAGTTAGTGGTTTCAGCTGGAAGAGGAATGAAAGGGCCAGAGAATTGGGGTATCATTGATGAGCTGGCTCAAATTCTTGGAGCGACTACTGCTTGTTCACGTCCAGTAGCAGATATTGGGTGGAGACCGCATCATGAACATGTTGGTCAAACTGGTGTTGCTATAAGACCCAATTTGTATATTGCCATAGGAATATCAGGAGCTATACAGCATTTAGCGGGTGTAAATAGTTCTAAAACAATTGTTGTGATTAACAAGGATCCGGAGGCACCATTTTTTAAGGCGGCTGATTATGGGGTACAAGCCGATTTATTTGATGTTGTACCAAAATTAATTGAGGCATTAAAAAAATACAAAGCATCGCAAAATTAAGGCTACATATTAAATAAAATTTTAATTTTATCTTAATTTTTAAGCAATTCAAATCCTTGAATGGATAAAATAGAACTTAATATTGTAGCACTTTCCCACAGTGTTACCCAATCACATAACTATGCAGTTGTGCTTGGCGAAATAGAAGGAGAAAGAAGACTTCCTATCGTAATAGGAGGATTCGAAGCACAAGCTATTGCAGTTGCAATGGAACGCATGGCTCCAAACAGACCTTTGACTCATGATCTTTTCAAGAATTCATTAGAGACTTTTGACATAGAACTAAAAGAGGTAATTATCAATAATCTCCTAGATGGTATTTTTTATGCCAGATTAGTTTGTGTTAAAGGAAATGATGTGTTCGAAATAGACTCCAGAACCTCAGATGCCATTGCAATGGCTGTAAGATTTGATTGTCCCATTTATACTTATGAATTCATTTTGGATGCTGCTGGTGTAATATTGGATGATCAAGCAGAAGAAGGTGTCGCATTCTCTGACCAAGAAAGCCAAAGTCGACCTGAAAAAGAAGGTAAAATTGAGACCTTTTCTGTAGAAAAACTCAAGAAGCTTTTAGATAAAGTTTTGAGTGATGAAGATTACGAGAAAGCCGCAAAGATTCGTGACGAAATCAACAAAAGAGAAGAGGAACAATAAATCTTATTTCTCCTTTAAATAGACTAACACATACAAATTATATTAGAGCTCCAATCGCTGAGCGATATTTTTTGGTATTGCATCTTTATGTACCATGATTGAGATGGTTTTCATTCGTACATAAGCCTTTGACATATACAAGTATCCTTTATAGTCAGATATCTCTCCCCATGAATTTTTAATCTTATAATAAATATTACCAGATTGATCTTTAGATGATCCAACAAGATGCATCAAATGGTCGTCTGTAGTCGCAAAACTTTCAAATCCTTCTTGACGCATTTTTTGATTAACACTTATTTCCTTTACAGGCTTCGTTTTAAAGCCTTCATCTTTTCCTCCTTCAGCTGGAAGTACTGCAATCCCATCCCTAGAAGAAAAACTGGATTCGCTGACATCTCCATCCCAAGCAATGCTATATCCATTTTGAAGCGCATGATCTACGATTTCCTCTAATTGATCCAATGGGACATTATAAAATGAGCCATTGCTGTAATTGTCTGGTATCTCTAGAATAAATGGCTTGTAAAATGGGTGATGGGTAAATGAAGTTATGGATACATAATCATCTGCGTTGATGCCAAGTTCTGCTGAAAAGGATTGAGGGTTATAGTTTTTTCCATTATAGCTAAAGTTTTCTGGTGAACTTCCCATGTAACTGTCCAATACACAATCAAAGGCTGTCTTCCAAGTTGAGGATATTCGCTTTTGTTTAATAACACCATCAAGCATACCCTTCAATACTGCTTCCATTTCACTATGATCGTAGCTGGTATTTGAACCTAAATGTCCTGTATATTCAGATTGGGGAATAATGCCATGTTTATCCATACTCCTCATAAGGTCATGTGAGAGGCTTCCTTGACTAAAGTTGGCTTTACCCTGCCTTAATACATAATTCATTGCTTTGTCTTTATAGATATTTCTTACAACATGCATTTCTGATAAGTCATGATATCCTTTTCCCATTCTTATCAATTCAGACTCAATGAATGATGCTGTTGCGAAACTCCAGCAAGTACCTGTGCGATCCTGACTTTTTACCTCAGTGCAAGCAACCTCAGTAACATTTGAAAAAGAGTATTGGGCTTGGAGCCCCAAAATCATACAAACAAAAAAAGAAAGGAGTGAAATTCTATAATAGAAAGCTTTCATGATGTGACAATTAATTTATCAATTAGAATCAATATGATTCTTAACTCAAAATAAGAAAAAAATAAATCATACTTATAATGGTCTAATGAAGCTAATATTGTGAAGCGCGCACACTCTTACAGAAGAAAATTCATTAAATAAAGATGTAATAAATAAGGCCTCCTCGAAAAGAGAAAGCCCTATTTATTAATTAAGATTGGGATGTATTATTTTTCTGAAACGATAAATTGCTCACTAAGTATTCCTTCAGTATGAATCACTTGAAGAACGTAAACTCCTTGATCAATATTTTGATCCGTAAGTGAAATTCTATTATTAGAAATGTTTATTAAGTTAGTTTTGAAAATTTGTTTACCCGTAATATCAATAATTGAAACAATAGGGTTCGAATCTTTAAGATTAGATAATTCTAATGTAATAAAATCACTTGCTGGATTTGGAGAAATAGCCAATTGTACTTTTTCTAAATCCTTTTTCTCTTCAAGGTTTGAATATTCGGGATCTGATTTTTCATAAAAATCTCCTTCTTCAGTTATATAATAAGGAGTTGACTGATTGATTTCTGCAATGGCATCCATGTAATTCACATTATCAACTGCAAATCCTTCTTCTGTGCATGTAGATCCATCACAAGGTCCCAAGAACCCTCCAATTTTTAGAAGTCTATCCAAGAATGTGTTCTTGATACAAACAGTAATTGGATCATTTTGGAATCTTACAGGCAAACATACCAAAACGCGATCAGCTCCACATTTCCAAGAAGCTTCAATATCTTGCCAACTTGGATAAATTGCACAATCAGGTTGGTTGTCATTATTGTTGTCAATAGTATCATCTCCACCGTCGCAAAGATCATCCATATTGATAATGCCGTCACAATCTTCGTCTGCATATGGACAGGGCACCCAAGTTTTCGTGGCTTTTGCCCTCCCCGGAGTTTGATCTGTCC
>CALGNN010000240.1 GCA_937961455.1 uncultured Saprospiraceae bacterium | reverse complement strand
TAGAAGTCTTCAATAAACTGAGTCATACGTTTTCTTGAACCCTCACTTAAATAATCAGCATCTGCTGCAAGTTGGTAGATATCTTTTTCTATAGCTATAAAATATTTTACACCCTCTTCTAACTCAGCTAAGCTTAATTTTTTATCCATAAAATACCTTTGAGTTACATGCTCAATAGGAAGTTTTTCTGATGGTACTGCATAGTCATTATTAATAATTCCTGCATAGTCAAAATCATAAGGTACGATGATTAACATATCATCCGCATCACGCTTATAAAGCTCTGTGTTATGCCCTAGAATAGCTGACCAATCTGAATTAGCGATCATAAATTGGAATAAACACATTTTTACATATTCTGGACGATTGATGACATCGGGTGAAATCACTGAGGTCTTTATGCGTTTCAAATTGAGCCGAACATCCATGTCCTTATTATCTTCTAATAACAAAGCATCATAAAACTTTTCTTTATCTGCAATTTGTACTTTTACTAAGCTTGCCCGTCTTGAATAATCAGTAACTAATGCATGTAAATCATAAACAAATTTTTCTTGTTTTATGGATTCTGATTTAGATTTATTAACCATGCACTGAAAAACTAATTTTACTTTATCGCAATGTTTATTCAGGGAATGTGTAATTAATTCTTCTTTTTTTACGTCAATTTTAATGGGTGGAATATTACAGATTTCTCTCCTATTTTTTCCACCAGGTTCTAATTTTGCGGAAAAATGCAAAGTGTCAGTTTGTGTGGAAATACGAATATTTCCTTTAGTAACAATTTCTTTATTATAATTTTTTTTAATGAGCTTAATGGGTTCTGAAATATGAAAAACTACTTCATTGCTTTTTGCAACAATGTCATATAAAGATGGATAGTCTACTGTATCATTACCATAACTATTACTAAATGCTTGGGGTATATTTATTAATAAAAACCCAAGAATTAAAAAATATTTATAATTCACGGTTTGATTAATTTATTAATAAAATGGCTATGGCTAAAACTATGGATGAGACTAAGCCTGTAATAAAAATATTAAAGGCCATTCTAATAATTCTCATTTTTTCTCCGAGTCTGAGACCTAAGTGGTAAAAATCATTTGATAGAAAAGCAATCACTTCTTTATCATTATGTAAGGTAGCGTCTAAATATTCAAAGTAATCTTCTTTTCTAAAGTTGTTAAAATTGCCAAAGAAAAAAGGACTCAGATCTCGTTTTCCATGTGCTTTTAAATTTTGATTATTTAATTTCCCCGGACGGAGTGCAATGACTGCTAAAAAGATGGTGATGAGACTGCTAAGTACTAATAGTAAGATTGGGGCAACTAAGTGATAATGTTTTATTTGTTCAATTTGAGGAATTAAGAATGGAACCGTGAAAGTGAGCATTAAAGCGTTCAGACTGAGAAGCACATTTGCCTTATTATCTGCGATTTTCGTTAAACCAACATTATTCCTAAGGTTGGTTCTTATCAGACCTATGGTTTCTTTTGATATTCCAGAATTAAACTTGTATTTCAGTTTGTCCTTTTTTTTCTTCTTATCATTTATACTCAGACCAGGTAGAGATTCTGGCTCCTGTTTAGAAGAATCATGATGGGGGTCAAGTGACATGGTTTTAAATTAGCGTTGTTATTATTTTCAATTAAATGTAAGCATAACTAAAAGAATATTCTTACAATCTCAATATATTCCTTGGCTTCTGAAAGCCATCTTCGCCGCCTCAGTTACATCTCCTTCAAAAGCTTTTTCAAAGCGTGCATCAAATACATAAGCTTTGACTTTTACATTGGTCGCGGGTTCTTTGTCGAAATGATCAAAGAATAAAATATTAACGGGCTTATCAATATTTAAATAAGGACTCGTAGTAGCTGCTTCAAAAGCAATTTTTCTAATTTTTTTCACATCGATATTTATAGGCAACCATAAATTTACAACGACCATGCAGTCTAATGCTCCTGCATTTGCATTTGATACGTTTTCTGATACAATCGCAGAATTTGGAATGGTAATATTATTATCATCCAAGGTGTTAATCAATGTATTTCTAATACCTATATTTTTTACTTCACCATAATTGCCTTTTACATTTATGCGATCACCAATTTGGAAGGGGCGATCAAATAATATTAAAAAGCCACCAAAAATATTTTTTAATATATCCTGAGCAGCAAAACCTAAAGCCAGCGCCGAAGAACCAAATATGGTTGCCAAAGTGGTAGTGGAAGGATCAAAAAATATTACAACTAATGTTATAATGGTGATAATCCAGATTAACACATTAATAATTGGACGAATTCTTAAAATCCTTAAGCGATGTTTATTAAATCTTTTTACTAAAATATCAAAGCCCCAAGAGATGGCTCTAATCACTAACCAAGTGAAAATTAATACCAGAATGATCGAAAATATCTTAGTAGGAGGGAGTACCTCATATAATTTATCAAAGATGCTTTCTACATTATCTGTGACGGCCTTGACTGGATTATCATCCTGCGTTTGACTGTAACCCACGAGCGAAGCACACAGTGCTATTCCAAAAACAAATATTTTTTTAAGCATGATAGGATCTATTTAATTTTGTTTTAAATAAATCAATGATGGCATCGTAATGAAATAAATTAATTTCATATTCAATTTCGTCCTCTATATATTCACAAGTCTTAATGAGTTCTTTTTCTAAAAGCCTTTCTAGTATAAGTTTACTACTTTGACTACTGCTACGCATGACTTCTCTTAATTCATTTGCTGAAAGAGACTTGTGCACATGAATGGCTTCCAAAGTAATGAGTTCTTCCATCCCTAAGCTTTCAAAACTAGGAGGCTGAAAAGTTTTTAAGTAAACATTCTTTTGACTTATTCTAGCAACCGCAGATCTCCAATAAAGTAAGGCAAGAGAAATATTACCATTAGAAAACTGGAGTAATTTATTCACGAATTGATTTTTAAAATAGTTTTGTTTTTCAACATCAGTTTTTGATGCGATATTTTTTAATGTTCGTTTAGTTAAAAAGCTGGGCTTAAGAAAGATCGACTCATACGTTTCATTTCTTTTGTTTAAAATTTCCTTTATTAATTCATTATCAATCTTCTTCAAATTGATTAGTGAATTAAAATTTGATCTCAAGTTCTTTGTTTGATCGAGATAATAAAAACTATATTGATTTATAGTAAGCATCCAAAATACCTTCTTTTTACTTTGATGAATTAAAAGTAGGAAATCATCCATTAGTGAAAAACCACCTATTTTTCTGAGAAAAAGTCTTTCTATATTTTCAAAAACAATAACATGCTTATTTTCATCTGCTTGATTCATCCATGTTTCAAAATCAGTCTCCAATCTGAGCTGATCTCCTAGTTTTTGTAATAGTTGATCCCTGGATTTTATATTAGATGTGTTTTCAATAATATGATAATTAGGATTTATATCCGAAGCTGCATTAATAAGTGAGCTTACTCCTTCTCCTGGATTTGAAACTATTAAAAGAGGATTCCCATTAACCTTCCATGATTCAAAAGCTTTTTTAATAAGTTCTAATTCTTCTTCTCTCCCAATAAGTTGAGCTTTGTTATGAATGGCTTGTCGATCAAATCTTCTAGAATATTCCTCTGGAATTTCAGCCTCTTCAATAGCTTCTTCTACCTGCGATTTTAAGCCATCGCTTGCGTTGAAGATATTTAAAAAGTAAGCTTTAAGTTTTTGTAACATATTCATTTAATAAATGTACCGATTATGAATAAATGTAACATTTTAAAAAATAGGAAATCAAGGCTGTTCCCTGATTGTCTAGCTGTGTATATCCAATTAAAAGATATCTTATCTAAAAGGTTCAAAAAAGCGCTTCAATTATGTATTTTCAAGTTTAAACAAATAGGAAAGCTGCTTAATTACATGGTGATTTATAATGATTAAAGAACAAACAACAGGTATAATTATTTTATAAATGGAGCCTGATAAGACACTAGGAAAGGCCAATGAGGCAGATGCAGTATCTGTTGATAAAAATACTCCAGCAAAATTGAGCTGGACTAAATACTTTGGCGACCTTTTTAAAGAATTTTTAGATTTAGATAAGGGCGTCGACAAGTGGGCTACCATAAATGAAGTAAAGTCGAAGCAGTCCATGAGTGGGGCCAATGCTTGGATGCTAATGTGCAGTATTGCCATCGCATCTATTGGCTTAAATCTAAATTCACAAGCTGTAATTATAGGAGCGATGTTAATCTCACCATTAATGTCTCCAATACTTGGAATTGGGATGGGAGTGGCTATTAATGATCGTGAAGCTTTAAAACATGCATTGCTACATTTTGGTGCTGCTATTTTAATTGCCATAATATCGTCAACACTCTATTTCTTTTTAACACCTCTTGATGCGTTTACCACAGAAATAGAAAGCAGAACACATCCTACTTTTCTTGATATTTTTATTGCCATCTTTGGTGGGATCGCTGGGATTGTCTCCATCGCCAGGAAAGATATATCAACTACCCTTCCAGGAGTGGCAATTGCGACAGCTTTGATGCCACCATTATGTGTTGCGGGTTATGGACTTGCAAATGGATCATTTGAGATCGCTTCCAAGGCATTTTATTTATTTTTCTTGAACTCCTTTTTTGTCGCATTAGCCACATATATAATTGTAAGGCAAATGCATTTCCCTTATAAGAAATACGCTTCTCCAAAAGAGCGTCGAAACAATCGAATCTTTGTCATCTTGTTTAGTATCCTCATGATCATACCGAGCATACTTATATTTAGAACGGTTTATGCAGAATTTGATGAGAATAGAAAAATAGACCAATTCATCGCCCAAAGTCTTGGGGAGAATGAAAAGTATTTGGATGACCATGAATTATACACCAATGATCTAGGAGAAAAAACATTGTTATTAAAAGTATACGGCAGTGCCATAAATAAATCTAATACGGATAAATATCAAAAGAAATTAGAAGACATTGGTTTAAAAGATGTAGCGATTGAAATTATTCCAACTACAGAAATTAATCTTCAAAAAATAAAACAACTCGAAACTCAATTATCAAATGTGGATGATAAAATCACAACACAAATAAATGAATTAATTGAGGAAGGTGAGGCCAAAGAAAAAATATTAAAAGAAGTTACAAACGATAAAAATTTCTACAATCAGAATCCGTCAAAATTTGAGGAAGTCTGTGAAGAATTAAAAATCTTTTTCCCGGCAATTGAAGAAATTGGATTAGCTATAAGTCAAGTTAATAATTTTGATACAACAAAGACTAATATCCCTACAGCCTTTGTACAATGGAAAAATCCTAAACCTTCGGATAGATTAAAATTGAGAGCTTATTTAGAAACCAGTTATGATTTAAAGGAAATAAAAATTCTTTACACTGAGTAATAAATATAAACTCCTGCTATTTGTTAAGTTCATTTTTATTTATTTATAAATTAAACTTTTGAATAAAGTACCTATTAAT
>CALGNN010000239.1 GCA_937961455.1 uncultured Saprospiraceae bacterium | reverse complement strand
TAATTCCTTCTGCTACATATTGGTTTTCTGTATGGACAATGACATCATCCAAGACATACTCAAAATTGATTGTCTGAAAATAAAGGGCTAGAGCTCCAAGAAATAATAGCAAGCCAGGTATCCAGTTTTTCTTCCAAAAAGACTTAGGCCAAGCTTTGAGCTTTGAAGAACTGACTTTAGATTTTTTCGATTGTTTTGCCAATTTGAAATGGAATGATTCTTTAAAAGTAACAAATTAGATATTAAATATATTAATAATATCTTTTTGGGATTTAACTTTCTAGAGATTACAAACTTTACTCACGATGTATTCGCTACGCACTAATAAGAATATTTGAATCTGATGAATCCAGCACCTAGCGGACTGCTGTATGAATTATCAAATTTAGACCATACCAATTGAGCGCCTAAATAAAGATCCCAATTATCCGAGATAGACACACTCAAACTCGGACTTACAAACAAGGGAAAACTAGCATTAGGTGTAAAAATAATTGCACCTCCTCCACTCACTATAGGATTGAATTCTGTATTGATGCTAGTAAAAATGGCATGCCTATAAGGATATAGATTTTTAGCAGAAAGTTGAAATGAAAATAACTCAGTGATCGCTGCATTGCTACTACCTGCTTCATTATATAAATAACCCACACCTGCATATAGTCCATTTTCAAATAAATAATCAAATCCCGAAGACAGAACGAAGCTTGTTTTGTTATTTGATTCAGAAGGAATAAAATAACTGGCCTCTCCTTTAAAACTCGCACTCTTGATATTGCCCGCCCAACCAAGTCCTGCTACAATATCTTCTTCTACATAAGCTCCCATTAATTGAAAATCATAGTTCCATTTATTAAACTTCCATAATGCACCCATCGTGGCATTTTCCCACGAATCAAAAATCTTAATGGCCACTTCTATGCTTGAGATATAATTAAAATATTTGCGGATCAATAGCGCGTCACTGCCTGGTCGTTCTTCATAATCAAAATCTGTAAATGAAAAAGCATTAAACACATCATTGGGATTCCAAACGGCATTGATCCCCCAATTGATTCTTTGACGTCCCAAGCGGACCTCCCATTCTTCATTGGTATATTCTAAAAAAAAGCGATCTAGTACGGAATGACCTACAGCATTAATGTTATTTACCCAAAGGGCAGATAAATCAAAATAATCATTGGCTCCAGCATCTATTAAATCACCATAGATTAAATTGCCTGAAGGATCAAGGGTCTTCGTTGAGGCTCCGAAAAATAAGCGATTCCTCATACCTGCTTTAAAGGTGAACTTCTCAGAAGGAAACCATTCAAAGTTGAGTCGATGATGAAATAAATTATCTAAGAGCACCGTATTACTCGAAGAAGGATTATTGATGCTGATAAAACTTTGCAGATTCTTTATGTATCCTGAAAATTCATAATTTTTTTCCTGCTCCTGTGCTTGGGCAAAGAATTGCATTGAAATTAAACACACAAGAAATATATACCTCATGATATCATATTGCGTCACAATTTAACACTTATAAATAAGCCACTCAAAAATTATAGATGATAACTGTGAATTTAATCCCTGAGAGCTTGTTCCTACGGAATTAAAAATGGATGCATCGTGGAATTAAGATGGAATTAGCTCTAACTGAGCTTGAAATACCCTATCCCCTTTATACCTTTAGATCATGAGTACTACTGCGATGATATCTGCCTTAGCTGGGGCCATTGGAAAAATACAACAAGCTAAATCAAGACTTCTTTCTGATTATAGCTATGCACAACATCAAACTGAAGATCGACTCCTTGCCTTGAGTCAAGACCCACGCAATGAACGTTTATTAGAACAAATCATAAACCCAGATACAGGAAGCCCTTACACTGACAGCCAAATTCAACAAGCCATATTGAATGCTGAAATCAGAGCCTCTGAAAAAGATTTATTGCTCCAACACGCTTTTGGTGCAAGCCTAGAAGAATTGCAAGAAAACATCAATCCTGCTACAGGCATTGCTTATACCGAAGAAGAAATTAATCAAGCTTTAGCTAATGCTGAATTACGAGGTGACATAGAAGATGTAGAAGATCGATTGTATCAAATGAGTCTCGATCCACGAAATGAAAGGTCATTAGAACATATAATCAATCCAGAAACAGGGAGTCCTTACACCGATGCAGAATTACAAGACGCCATTGCAAATGGTGAAGCCCGTGAAAATGAAAGAATAGCAGATGAAGCTGCAAAAACTGCTAAAGAAGAAGAAGAAAGAATTGCAAGAATAGGAACACTCGTCCCAACAGGTACAGATTCTCATGGCGGACGATATGCTGGAGAACCTTTGGTGGTTTGGACGCCACCAGATCAACTTACTCCAGGATATGATTCACTAATTGTAGCTGAATCTGTTGTTCCTTTTCATGCTGCTGTCTTAGAAC
This sequence comes from uncultured Saprospiraceae bacterium, assembly GCA_937961455.1. GTDB lineage: Bacteria > Bacteroidota > Bacteroidia > Chitinophagales > Saprospiraceae > CALGNN01. The sequence goes on along the minus strand of CALGNN010000239.1, from coordinate 3,031 downwards.
AATTTCCCGATGCTACTGCTGGTTCAAATTATAGGGATTTAGAAACACAGCAGTATTTATATGATACTTATGGACCTTACAATCCTAACACACAGACGGGTGCAGCTTTGCCTGGCACCTCGAATCATGAATCTGGATTGGCTGTTGATTATAGCATTCCTCAAGATGATCCTCATGCCTATTTTGCAGAAATGCGCGACTACATTTTACAAAATGTACATCCAGATGCGAATGTTATCATAGAAAATAATACAGGCTTGTGGCACATACATATTGACTTTCCTCCTACTGAACCTGTTTTCTCATAAAGACTTAAGAGGAATAAAATGGAGTTATCGCTTAATTCGTAGCAAAAATCTTTTTCATAAAATTTTGACCTGTAATAGCTGCAGCTGTAATGAATCCTGCAAACATGGCTGCTCCAACACCTGCCGTAACAATATCCTGGCCTGTCAAGTATAATCCCTTAATGGGAGTTCGAGGTTTTAAAAACTTTTGTTGATAACGCTCTGGGCTGTGTTCTAATCCATAAATTTCTCCTCTATCATAATTTACAAAATGCTTTGTCGAAAGTGGTGTTGACAATTCATAATGATCAAGATGAGATTCGATCTGAGGCAATTGCTTAAACAAGATCTTTAATAATCTCTGCGTAATTTTTTCTTTATAGGCTTCATATTGATCTCCTCTTTTCATCCATCTGGTTCCATCCCATGCTGCAAAGTTTTCATAAGGTAGTAGGGTAATCACATCGATGGTACTTGACCCTGGGTACCTTTCACTCCAACTAGGATCTTTGGCTGCTGGAAAAGAAACATAGACTAATGGAAATTCTGCGTCCGCATTCTCTACATACTTTTGAAGGCATGTATCGTGATCTCCTTCCTCGGGGAATATCCACAAATTATTTTTAGGCAAATTCAATTCCTCCACATCAGCGTTTAAGCCTATATACAAACATCCACTTGCTACAGAAGGCTTAACACTTTCTAATTTTTTCAGCAATTGATGTTTAGCAGCTGTCGCTTTAGGAATCAATTTTTGAAATGTATTAAAAACACCTGCCCCACTGATTACAGTTTTTGAATAGAATGCCTTACCATCTTTCATTTTCACTCCAACAGCCTGATCATTATCAATAAGAACTTCATCAACTTCTGCACTTATTAATAAAGTCCCACCAGCAGCTTCAATAATGGGTAGTACATTTTCAACAATCTGAGAAGCACCACCTATTGGGAAATAGCCTCCATTAAAATAATGCTTAGCTACTGCAGCATGCATCGCAAAGCTGCTTTGCTTAGGCGTCATTCCGTAATCGCCATACTGCGCAGTTAAGACCTTTATCAATTTTTCATTAGACGTTAATTCCTTGAGCACCTCATAGGTAGAACGATCAGAATATTTCAAGTAGGATTTTCGTAGCACCCCACTTAAGAAGAAACTACTATAGTTGGGCAAGGCTTTATCTAGATAATATTTTCCCATAGCTTTGTTGGCTGCAAATACTGCATCCACATATGCATCTATAGCTTTTTCTTCATCAGGAAAATAACTGAGGATCTTTTTCTTAAAATTGCTTACGCCTTTCACAAATTCGAATTGCTCTTCACCTATGATCACTCGGTCATAAACGGTTCCCATATCTGCCCATTTCAACTGACCGTCTGTGATATAGTCAAACATTCTTTTCATCGAACTATTCTCTCGCTCTAGATCTCCTATGTAGTGAATACCTACATCCCACTCATAACCCTTCCTCTTAAACACGTGGGTAAAGCCGCCAGCGGTATAGTGGCGCTCCAAAATTAAAACCTTCTTCCCTTCCTTGGCAAGATAGGCTCCTGCAGCAAGACAGCCCATTCCAGAACCAATCAAAATGGCTTCATAATCGTCATCAACTTGATAAGGCTTTTTATAAGATTGTATCACGGGCAAAAATTAATTTAGAAAAGTAAAAAACCCAGTACCTTATAATCTATAAAATACTGACAGCTTTATATTTTTAAGCTATGTGTAAAGATTTAAAAATACATACAAGTTTATATCTTTAAGCTATGCGTAAACTTACTGTTTTTTTATTCTTTTTGATCACTGCATGTGGAGCTCCTTCAGATGCAAAAATTGAATTTGAGAATTCTTTCGAATTGAAACTTGATCTTGATGAGGCCAATCGCTTGGCTAGCCTTCCATTAAAATGCATTCAAAATCCTCTCCCTTACAAGTCTGGAATTACAGTTGCAAAAAAAGAAGACTTGGCGATGCCACAGGAACACCACCCTGCTTTTTATGGATGTTATGATTGGCATTCAGCGGTTCATGGTCATTGGTCATTGGTTTATCTCATGAAAACTTTCCCCGACTTAAAAGAGCGTGACTTAGCCAGAAGAATGCTAGATGAAAATCTTACCGCTGCAAACATTCAAACAGAAATCGATTATTTCAGCTTAAACAACTATACGGGTTCATTCGAGAGGACCTATGGTTGGGCTTGGATTTTTAAACTCGCACAAGAACTTCACGAATGGGATGATGCACAGGGAAAAACATGGTTAAAAGCCATAATGCCATTAGCTCAATTATTATCAGAAAAATATCAAGAGTACTTACCCAAGTTGGTCTATCCGATTAGAGTAGGTGAACACTCCAATTCTGCTTTTGGACTATCCTTCGCTTATGACTATGCCATTGCCTTGGGTGACGATGCCCTCGCAATGATGATCCGAGATCGTGCAAAAGATTTTTATAGTGATGATGCTGATTGCCCCATCAGTTGGGAACCGAGTGGATATGATTTCTTATCTCCTTGTTTGCAAGAAATAGACATTATGCGCAAGGTACTTTCCAAAACTGCATTCGATGAATGGTTTGCTAAATTTTTACCTGGCCTTGCCAAGGGTACAGAAGATTTAGCTCCAGGACAAATTAAGGACCGTTCTGATGGTAAATTAGTACACCTCGATGGTTTGAATTATTCTCGCGCCTGGTGTTTGTACCCTTTATCAGAAGGAGACGATTACATGAAATATCT
>CALGNN010000238.1 GCA_937961455.1 uncultured Saprospiraceae bacterium | reverse complement strand
GAGGGAATTTTAAGATCTGTTTTGATTCTACATAAAGAATCTGATAAGCAGCATCCCATTCTTTTTAATAGCTACATCATCACAGTTTTGATCAGTAGTGTAGTATGTCTGATTTTACATTATTTCGAAGACTTTATTATTAAAGAAGTTCTATCAGTAAAGAAAATTGGATTCTATTCTCATTATGTTTTATACCTGTTGATTAGTATTCCCACATTGCTCATACCTTATTTTTTACTTGTTAAAAAAAAGGAAGATCATCTTATTAGATTTACCATTATTGCATTCTCCATCCAACTCATCGCGATAGCTATTGCTTTGTTTTGGTTCAAATCATTTGGCTACTTTATTAAGGTGCTCATAGTTTGGGCAGCAGCCTTGCATCTGTATTTACTGGTTCTTGTTTTTCAAGAAAAATTGATCTTCAATCGGAAGCTCATTCGTAGATGTTTGTATGTGGGGTTTCCAATAGCAGCCTATGCATTGTTTGGTAGTTTTAGCCGATATTTTGATTCATGGTTTGTAAACTACCTACATAGTGATATCGCCATTTTTGCAAAATTTAGATATGGAGCGAGAGAGTTTCCATTTGCCGCAGCTCTCATAGGTGGATTATCTGCCGGAATCATTCCAGCCCTTATAAAAAATCAGCAGGACGGATTGCAACAATTAAAAATGCAATCACTCAGGTTATACCATGTCTTATTTCCTATTGGTATCATTTTGATTTTAAGTTCTTATTTCCTTTTTCCCATTCTCTTTTCTGAGGCATTTAGATACAGTTCCATCATCTTCAACGTCTATATGTTGTTGCTGATTAGTCAATTAATTTTGCCGCAATCTGTGCTCATGGCACGGGAAGATACTCAACCCTTGATGTACGTTGCGTTATTCGAATTGGCTGTTAATATTCTATGCACGATATTTTTAGGATTAAAATTTGGCTTGATAGGAATCGCCTTCGGTACCTTAATAGCTTTTATCATTGAGAAAATAATTTTAGCATTTTATCTGTATCGCAAGCATGGTGTACGTCCGCAAGAATATGTGGATTTTAGGTGGTGGCTTGTTTACTCCTGTGCTTTAATAACAGCATTTATTGCAGCATTTCATTTTTTTCAAAACGACCTAAGTCTTTAGCAAGCTATGAAAAATACCATTCAATCTTGGAGGAATAAATTTTACACAAGTCTTGGAGCTGTCTATACTGAATCTGAAGCAAAGTCAATTTGGCGTATTTTGATGGAAGACGGATTGCAAAAAGATCAACTTTCAGAACAAGAATTTACAAATGATGAGCAGAAGTCAATACTAAAATATACCTCAGAGTTATTAGAATTAAGGCCTGTTCAATATGTTGTTGGCAAGGCACTTTTTATGGAACGTTACTTTCAGGTAGAAGAGTCGGTATTGATCCCTAGACCAGAAACGGAAGAATTGGTGAGGCATATAATAAGTGTGGAGCCTACTTCTTCAAAAAGGGTTCTTGACATTGGCACTGGATCCGCTTGTATTGCCTTGAGTCTTAAAAATCATTTTCAAAACTGGCAAATTACTGCTATAGATTATTCTGAAGCAGCCTTAGAGCTTGCCAAAGAAAATGCAAAGGAGCATGCTCAGCAAATAGATTTTAGATGGGTTGATTTTTTGGATGAAAGCCAATGGAACGGTTTGGGTAGTTTTGACATCATTGTAAGTAACCCTCCATATATAGCTGCAAACGAGGCTTCTCTTATGCAAGACCATGTTTTAGCGTATGAACCAAAAATGGCTTTATTCCCAGTAGGGAATGATCCACTCATTTTCTACAAAAAAATTAAAGAATTTGCGAAAACAAATTTGAAACAAGAAGGAAGTATTTACGTAGAATTGAATGAGTTTAATGCTCAAGAAGTACAAGCGCTTTTTGCTTCAGAAGCGTTTACAGTAAGCCAACTAAAAAAAGACTTTCAAAATAAGGATCGTATGCTGTGTGTCAAAAAATAGACTAGATAATTAAAAGGTATAGCCAAGCGATAGATTAGCACGTTCTCTTTCTGGTCCTTCTGAATTAAAGCCTAATCGGCCCTTGAATGTCCTAAAGTTCAGAAAGACATCAACATAAAATCTATCTAATATTCTTTGTTGTAATCCAAAATGTACTTCAGTTCCAAGTGTAATGCCAAATCCTTCAAATTTGATAAATTCAAAGTTGCTATATCTTGAATAACCCATTTCTGCAAAAGCAATTCCTTCAATATAAAGTCCATTCATATTATTACTCGACTTTCCTTGCGCAATCTTTTTTTGTTTGCTTAGGTAATGCCTTAATCCAATTTCACCACCTACGTAAAAATCCTGTTCGTTTGGTCGAAAACTCTCTGGGATGGAATCTGGGTAAACGAGAAATAAAAAGTCATCAACATAAGCTGTAAAATCTGCCGCCGCATATCCTGCAAAACTGATACTATTTGAAACGGAATTTTGCAATTTAGTTTCACGGCTAATCTTGAGACGTGGTTTTAAAAATGCGCCATATTGATTGATACCTATTCTAGGTAAATTCACAACATCTACTTTCCACCATTCTAAGTTTTCTTCAAAGCATCTAAAAGCATCACAAAATTCCGCATCCACTTGTTTGTTTTTATTTTGTATCCAACCAAAACCAATCTTCAATTGAGTTCCCATAGAAAAGCTGTGCCCTAACTGTGGCGATTGATTGATGCCTGCAAAAATATTAGCATCGAACAATCCCTTATTTAAAAAGGTTGTTTGTACACCCATCTTCGCATTGACAGAATACCCACTGAGGTTTTTATTAACACCACTAAAAAGATAAGAGCCATTTAAACCCAAATATCTGCCATTCACATTTTTGGCTCTGGTGCCATTAAGCACACCTTTTTTCATGCCATAATATATCCTTGGTTCTACAAAAATTTCAAGTCCAGCAGTATTAAATAATTGACCCAATAGTTCATTTGAGTCAGAGTAATCTATTGCGGTTAGTCCAAGTCCCATATCCACTGAGAATGCTTTTCCAAATTTCTGTTCAAGTCCTAGAACCAAAGAACCTCTATTGTTGCTTCCACTGATAAGGGCTTTGAGTACTGTGTTGACTTCATTTTGAAGACCAAATATTTCATCAGACACATCTATGAATTCAAATGCTTCTTCCTCGACAGCCTCTTCTTCCGAATAAGTTATTTGAGCATACGCATTAGGAACGACCAGCATTAAAAATAACAGTATTAGACTGTTTTGGTAAAACTTGAGTGGTACTTGTTTCATGTGCTTTTAATCAATTTTTATGCTTCCAAAATTAGCCTTTATGGTAACCATAGCGAAATCACTATTTTCATTGTAAACCACATGCTTCAGTTTTTTTGAGTTGTCTAGAAAAGTAAAATTGCTAAAAGTATTGATTACGAGATCTCCATAACTTGAACTCAGATCATATTTAAAACTTTCTGCTTTAAAGGGGATGAATTCAATTTTTGATTTGTCAGAATCCACATTTAATTCATACAAACTTTTATCTGCAGCGATTTTTATATTCCCCAACTTGGTTCTTAATTTAAATCTTCCTTCAATTTGATTGAGATTAATATCTGATCGGGTAGTGTTAAAGCTGAAGTTGCCTCTTAAATTGGAACCATCAATATCGCCGAATTTCGTTTGAATAGTTATTGCTCCTTTGACATCTTCCATTTCAAGATTGCTAAATTCCATTTCTATATTTACATCTTGATCTATCTTGTTTAATTGAGTAGCCCCAAATCTATTCTTAATATCAATTGGAATGTTCGCAGGAATCTTAATGGTATAAAATGCTCTGAGATTACTCACGGGTTTTGCTTCACCTTGTGCGATCTCAATGTAATTCCTAAAGTAAATTTCATTGCCAAATTGTTCAACCAAGTGTCTGAATTTCAATAGGTCTCGTTCTGCCTCTACTTTTGAAGGGTTTTTTGATACCAACTTCAAGTTCATTTGTATTTCTGTGCCTTCGTAAGATTCTATTTTAATCCCTGCTCGTTCGCCAACTACAAATAGCTTGTCTCCCTCCGAAACTGAAATATTTTCATCAATATTCAGGGTGACTACTTGCAGCTTTTCTTGAGCTTGTAAGAATAGGCCAAATCCTAAGAGAAGATATGTTACGATGAACTTCTTCATATTATAATATTGCTATCATTTTTTTAAGTACCTCCGATCTTTGCATTTCAATATCTGTTAATTGCGCTAATAATTCTGGTTCTTCATTAAAACTGGTAATGATCTCTTTGATTTCATTTCTTGCATCATTCAACTCATCTAACTCAAACTTTAATTCTTTAAAATCTGTTTGCTCACATACCAAAGCAGCTTCTTTACAAAGTTCGTTGATCATTTCAAAAGCTTCTTCATCTTCGTCCATCTCGCCAAAATTCAATTCATCATCTACCAATTCTTCAGAATATATGAAGGCAGAAGATTCAGTTGTTGGATTTAATGTGCCAGTAGCTGTCCAGAAAAATAATGCAATGGCAGCTGCAGCAGCTACACTTTTCCAAATAGGAATTTTACGTACACGATCAAAGTATCTATCTTTTTCAAGTTCTTCATCAATTTTATCCCACAATGCATCTGGTGGACTTATTAATTCAAAACTGTGGTCTAAGCCGGCTTCCACATGATCCCAAATAAAAGAAGGAGCTTCATGAGTAGGCAATCCCTTAATGGCATCTTTGAGTGCTTTTTCTGGATCTTCATCAATTGCTGTCCAATTAAAATCTGGTGCTTGATGAATGGGTAAGTTGTCAATAGCTTGCTTAAGTACTTCGGGGTTGATTTCTTGGAAAAGATTTTCTTCCTGATCAAGCTGATCAGCGATCTGCCCCCATATAAAATCAGGAGCTTTAATGGTAGGTAAATCTTGGATGGCCTCTGATAAACTTTCTTCTGATTCAAGAAAGGGCAGCTTGGACTCAATAGCAGACCATGTCGTAGCTGGAGCGCTATGCACAGGTAGCGATTTTATCGCTTTTATTAATGTATGTTTATTAAGTTCCTTCATTATTTGATATAGGGATCCAAGTATTCTCTGAGTTTTCTTTTAGCGGAAAATAATTGTGATTTTGTTGTGCCAATAGAAACATTCATGATGTCAGCAACCTCCCTATGTTTGTATCCTTCTACTTCGATCATCAGAAACACATTTTTATATCCTTGTGGCAATTTATTTATGGCTTGTTCTAAGTAATCCGAATCAATACTACTTCCCCAATCTACAACAGCATGTTCATGGTGATGGTCTTCAAGCGGAGTTAGGTAATTTTTCTTTCGCAATTTATCATAGGCTGTTCTGACACATATGGTTTTAATCCAAGCTCCAATGGTTGACTCTTTTCTAAATTTTTCTAAGTTTTTGAATACTTTGATAAAGGATTCTTGTAAAACATCATTAGCGGAGTCATAGTCACCCACCAAACGATAAATAGTCGTATACATAGCATCCTTGTACTGATCATACAATTGCTTCTGGGCCTGCCGATCCTTTTGCAAACATGCGTTTAATAAGTCGTGTTCTTTCATTTCTGTCTTTTGCTGATTCTTACGAATAAAAACCCCAATCTTTGTCTTACTTCAAATTTTCCAGCTTCGAAAATTATGAAATATACCTTAAAGTGTGTTAGAAATGCAAAAAGGTTGGTCGCGTGAATATTTTATTTTTCCTAGAAAGGAACAAATGGCATCTAGTAAGTAATATGATTATCCTCCTCCTACACCTTTTGTATTGGTATAGCCTTCTTTGATGAGCATATCAATGACCTTTTTTTTATGATCTCCTTGGATTAAGATTTCTCGATTTTTTACTGAACCTCCAACTCCACACTTTTTCTTTAACCATTTTCCGAGGTTCTCAATGTCATTGCTGCTTCCTTGATAACCTGTAATAAGCGTTACAGCTTTTCCTTTACGCGCCTTGCGATCAATCATCACTCGAAGATTTTGTTGATCATTTGCTGGAGCCGATTCATTTTTTGGCTCATCATAATTGTATTGATAGTCTGGGTTCGTTGAGTAAACAACACCTATTTTTTTCTTATTCTTTCCCATGCTACTCTGATATTTTTTTGCCTTTCATGGCTTCTTTAATGGTATAGTCTAATGCTTTTTCAGCAAATGGTCTTGTGTAAGAATTCAATGCCTCCATTCGTTGGTTGATTTCGTCTTTGCTCATGTTTCCTATGGATTCTTTCAAAGAAACCACTAATTTGTTTGTATTATCTAACTCTTCTTTGCTAAGAATCGTTGCATGTTGTTGTAGAAATTTTTCAGACGCTCTGACCACTTGTTGTGCTTCTACTTCTGTAGATCGGAGTGCTTGAATAGCGATATCACTCTCTGCGTGAGTAATAGAATCTATTAGCATCTTAGCCATTTCTTCCTCGCTTATTCC
>CALGNN010000237.1 GCA_937961455.1 uncultured Saprospiraceae bacterium | reverse complement strand
GGATATGTGGTTTAGTATCCTAGATGAATGCGAAAAACATAAAACAAAATTGCCTGCTCTTATTGAGCAAGCCCATTCTCAATATCCAGAAGACGACCTGCTCATTGAAGCCATGAAAGATATTGAAGATGGAATGGTGATAATAGAAGAACCTGCCAGTGGTAGATTTCAGAAATACCTCAATAGCAATGTTCAAGGCTTAACAACAAAACTAAACCAGGGCGAAAATGAAGCCGTCCTAAATGAAATGTTGTCTCTTGCACAAGAGTTGAACAGTGAAAACGTATACGCGCAGGTAGAAGAATTAATTGCCAGTGTTAAAAGTGGTACGCCACTAACTAATGAAAAGGTATTAGAGCTATTAGAAATCATAAAAGCCAAAAAAGCCGTCCCTGAAAATTTGAATGTGGATGCTTCAGCCATGGAAAAAATCATGGGTGGCATGAATACCCTTCAAGATATGAGTTGGATTACCAAAGCAGCAAATGCTTCAAAGAGTGTTTGTAAAGTGGCCCTAACTGATGGCTTTGTTGGGACCGGTTGGATTGTGGCTGAAAAGTATGTAATGACTAATAACCATGTAATCCCAGATGCTTCAGTTGCTAAATCTTCTCAATTGCTTTTTAATTTCGAAGAAGACAAAGACGAAGAGATTTTCAAACTAAATCCAGATGGTTTCTTTCACACTAATTTCAGCTTAGATTATTCTGTAATAGAAATCGTAGATAATGGAAATTTATCCAATTATGGATCTTTAAAATTAGAAACTTTTGCAGACCCTCAAGTAGATCAATTGGTTAATATTATTCAGCATCCTGGAGGTGAGCGAAAGAAAATTGCCATGCCCGATAAAATTATTGGTAAAACCGAAGAGAATCAATCGCTGTTTTATTTAGCTGATACTAAAAAGGGCTCTAGCGGCTCTCCTGTATTTAATCAAGATTGGAATGTAGTCGCTTTGCACCATGCTGGTAAAACAGATCCAGATAACTTATTTAAAATTAATGACGCTGGAGAAGAAAAGCCAGCTAATAAGGGCATCCTTATTAAAGCCATTATTAAAGACTTAGAAGGTAAGCTAGATCTAGCTTAATTTATAAATGGTAAATCAATATTAGAAGCTTGTGAAGAGATATCTTCCATAATATTTTTTAAGCTTAAATATTTTCCAAAACCATTTTTGGCTTGTAAGCTTATTCCAATTAAATAAAATGCTTCATTTAATATTGCTGCTCCTTTCAAGCTTTCTTTACCCTGATAACTGAATGCATTTAAATGCTCACCAGCAGCATTCATTATTCCAGTGCTTGCACATATTTGTTCCTTTGCAGTATCATAATACATTATTCCAATCTCTTCATCTTGCTTATTTACATAATTAAAGTCAATGGCAAAATACTTTTGTAATTTTTCGAAATTTTTAAGTTTTAATAAGGCGTATTTCGATTGATTACTTTTCCCTCTAATTAAAAATTCTGTATCGAGTTCTAAAGCTTCTTTTTTATTATTTAATTGGAATATTTGGAGTTGGTTGATCGCTGTCAATTCTATAGCACTTTCCAAAGTAAGGATGTATCCACCTTTTAATAAAACTCCACACGTGGATTCTTGCTCCTCATTTAGGATCTGTAAAATAGACTTTTTATACAATGCAATATTGTAAGTCCAATACAAGTCATCACGCATTTGATTCTTAGGAATAATGGCACCCGCACTCTTTGCTTTTACTATAAGCTCAGGATCTGGATTTGGATCTGCTGCACTTTGATAAAATACAGCTGAACCTGTATCCACAGTTCCTCTTCCTGATATAGAAAATACCTCCTCAATAGGGATAGAAAATTCTTGTGCCTCTTTTGTGGAACTTTGGCCTTTGGGTCTAATCTTAGGGCCAGATTTACTAATAGGTCCGCTATCGGAGCTGACAAGTTTTATTTCAGCATTGCTATCAAAATTTGTTTTCAAGCTTAGAATATCTTTAAAATCCTTTAAGGCTTTTAAATAAGCCTCTTTAAGATTTTCTTCGGCATCTTTTATTTTGAACATCTCTTCAACACTCACATCATCATGCAATTCTTTTAATTTCTCATTATAAAATTTAATCTTCTCTCTAATAAAATAAGAGGCTTTTGATTGAAACTCAATGAGGTGTTTATAGGAAGAAGAAAAACCATATTCACTTAAAATAAGGGCTATTTTATTAGCGTCATCTTCGAGTCCTTTTAAATTGAGTTTTTTACTAAAATGTTTATTTAATAAAATCAGATTATCATCTTCTGTATATTCTTCAATGGCTGTTTCAATTAATTTTGCTTTTGAGTCTTGTTTATCTAACTCAACAGAAATTTCTGACCACAATACATTTGCAGAATTATCGAAATTTATCATTGAAGTTTCAATGTCAGAGCGACGCAAAAGGGCTCGGGCTTTTTTCTCGCTGCCATACAAAAAACTAAATGTTGCAATAAATATCTTATCAGCATTGAACTCCATTAGCTTATTTTTATGCCTTCTAGCCCACTAAATAATTTCGAATATTTCTATATACTAAAGCATCTAAGTGATCTCCCATTTTATTAAAAAATGTCTCCTGTGCTTTTTTCAAATTTCCATTAGGACAAACTACCCAAAAGTCAGATCCAAATAAGGCTCTTTCACTAAAAATAGGCTTTTTATCTAAGGCGTCTTTAAAGGCATCAAATATGCTTGTTTCAATTACATTAAATGAAAAATCTGCATAGACATTTGGATACTTTTGCATTAAAGCTTCAATGTCATTTATTCTTTCACTCTCTTTACCGTCTCGTATTTTTTCCCAAGCTCCGACTCCACCAAAGTGCCCAAGATTAAGTTTCAAATTTGGAAAATCAGCTAATACAAAACTCCACTCCTCTGGCTCATTACATTGTTGTGATACTTGAACAATTCTTTCACCTTCTACTTGCACCTCTTCTTTTCTTCTGAAAACATTTATTTTCTTTTTGTTTTGTGTAACGGCTTCTCCGCCACAATGGGTCAATACAGGAATACCTTTTTTCTCGCATATTTCATAAATGGGATATAATCGATGATCAGAAGGTAAATAACCCAAACCTGGATAAATCTTCACCCCAAAAAAGCTCGTAGCAGGATCAAAGGCTTCTAAAAAATATTCATATAAATCTGTTCTTGCTGGGTGCGCAGGGAAATAAGGTATCATAGGTACCTCCTTGCATATCTCCTTGAGCTCAGCCATTTGCTCTTTCAGAGGTTTTCTCAATTTAACTTGCCATCCGGTTTCCATATCCATTGGTAAAACCGTAACCAATAAATCCTTCTTGTCAAATCCAAAAGCATCATATTGATTTAATGAAAAATTATCAAGGTAAAAATCGTAGACCTCTTTTGGATTTTTTAATCTTAAAATTTTACTGCTTTTAAAGGCATCAGAAAAACTCTCAAGACCTCTTTCATCAGCTATTTCTTTTTTTCTATTTTCTACAAATACAATTTCATCTTCAAAAGCCTTCCACTGTGCTTCATCATCAAATTCTTGATTGGTTAATGCGTCAATGTCGTATTCTTCTTCACCTAGGTTTAAATAATTAAGATTCTCATTGGCATTTTCCAATCCGAGTTTTTGTCGAATGGTTCTCTTTAGAAAGTATTTGATGTTTACAGTTTTTACATCAAAGAAATGGCAGTGCACATCACAAACAAAATTGTCTCTCTCAATAATGGCTCTTGTAATGGGTTGCAATCTATCTAATATATTATCAGAGATAAGACTATCGGCTTTGATTTTAAATTCTTCTGGAGTAAGCATAAGGGTTATTTTAAGCTTTAAAATAATACTTTTAATACTCTTAGAAATAGCCCTAAAGACTGATTTTTCAGCTTATTTGAGTAATTTATTAATAGATAATTAAAAAAGGATCATTTTTCATGTCCCGTTTATTGACAATAATTATTTTTTGCTTTAGTATTTCGTGTGCGCCTTCTAGAAAAGAAATTAAAAATTGGCCAGTTTATTTGGCTGATAATAGTAGTAGTCAGTATGCTGATTTAGATCAGATCAACACAGAAAATATTCACGATCTAAAACTTGCTTGGACTTATGATGCAGGTGATAGGGATCCTAAAAATAGGACACAGATTCAGTGTAACCCACTTATCATTGATGGAATCCTCTATGGTACCAATCCAAAATTAAAACTGTTTGCGCTTGACGCAAAGAGTGGTAAAGAGTTGTGGAAATTTGATCCTTGGAATGATAAATATGATCAATTTGGAGCCAATGTAAATCGAGGTGTGAGCTATTGGTCTAATGGTATAAAAGAAAGAATCCTTTTTTCGGCTGGACAACATTTATATAGTATTGATGCAAAGACTGGAGCTCAAGATCTTGAATTTGGAAATGAAGGGATGGTCAGCTTACACAAAGGACTCGGAAATTACAATAAGGATTTTTTTATTTCTTCAAATACACCTGGAATTGTTTTTAAGGATTTACTAATCATGGGTTCAAGAGTGTCTGAAAGCACAGGTGCTGCTCCAGGTCACATTAGAGCATTCCATATTGAAACAGGTGAAATCGCTTGGATCTTTCATACCATACCTAAGCCTGATGAAGCTGGGTATGACACTTGGCCTGAGGATGCCTACAAAAAAATGGGCGGAGCCAATGCATGGGCAGGCTTCAGTCTTGACGAAGAACGGGAGATCGTATTTGCACCGACAGGTTCTGCCTCCTTTGACTTTTATGGTGGAGATCGAGAAGGCGCAAATCTCTATGCAAATTGTATTCTAGCCTTAGACGCAAATAATGGCAAACTCATTTGGCATTATCAAACAGTACATCACGATGTCTGGGATAGAGATCTGCCCTCACCTCCTAATTTAATTAGCATCAAAAAAGATGGCAAACAAATAGACGCCATAGCTCAAAGCACTAAATCTGGATTTATCTTCATTTTGGATAGAGAAACTGGCGAAGCATTGTATCCAATTGAAGAAGTCCCTGTCCCTCAAAATGGATTAAAGGAAGAAAAACTTTGGCCTACTCAACCTGTCCCTAGCACTCCCAAACCATTCGCAAGAGTCACATTACAAGAAAATGAAATAACAAATATTAGTGACAGTTCACATCAATTTGTTGCTATGAGTTGGCCCAATTTAAATAAGGGTCAACAGTATATTCCCTTTACAGAAAAAGGGACCATATTATTTCCTGGCTTTGACGGTGGTGCAGAATGGGGAGGTCAAGCATTCGATCCAAAAACAAAAACACTGTACATTAATTCCAATGAGACACCATGGGTAGTACAGATGCTTCCATATAAAAAGAAGCAAGGAAAAGAACTTGCGGTCTACGGACAAAGTCTATATCAAACAGCTTGCATTACTTGCCATGGAAAAGATTTAAAGGGTGCTTCTATTCATACTATTCCAAGTTTAGAAAATCTTAAATCACGGATGAGTTTAAAAGAAGTTGTCCAAGTCATTAAAAATGGACAAGGGGCCATGCCTTCTTTTGCCTTTTTGAATGATGCTTCCATTGAGGCCATCTCCGCTTATTTGACAGACTCAAAGATGAAAGCAAACAAAGAGCAAATCGCTTCATTACAAGATTCACAAAATGATGATTGGCCTTACCCCTACACCATGACTGGCTATATAAAGTATAAAGACCAGTTGGGCTACCCAGCTATAACTCCTCCTTGGGGGACCTTGCATGCCATCGACATGAATACCCATGAATATAAATGGAGCATTCCTTTTGGAAGCTATCCTGAATTGGTAGACAAAGGAATCACAAATACTGGTTCAGAAAATTATGGAGGGCCTGTTGTAAGTTCGGGAGGATTACTTTTTATTGGAGCTACCTTAGATGAAAAATTTAGGGTCTTTGACAAAGAGACTGGTGAAGTATTGTGGGAATATCAATTAGACGCCGCTGCCTATGCAACACCTTCCACTTACATGGTTGACGGAAAACAATATGTGGTAATTGCAGCCGGCGGAGGAAAATTAGGAACAAAAAGTGGTTCGAATTATTATGCCTTTTCACTTTAATTTAAAAAATATGCAAAGGACATGAGCCCTCTGCATATCATCAAATTAATTATTTTTTCAAAGCGTCAATTTCATGTTTCATACTTAAAACTTGTCCTTGTAATTCCTTGATAAGAACTTGTTGTTCTTGAATGGCTTTCACAGATAAAATGGCAAAATTGTCATAGGCAACTGTTTTGAAATCTTCTTTCTCATGAACAAAGTCTGGGAAAATTTTTTCAACCTCTTGTGCTAAAACCCCAAATGACTTTTTATTGGTTACCGTATTCTTGTATTTATACCAATAGACATTAAGTTTTAATAAATCATCAAGAACCTCAGGAGAACGCTTAATGTCATCCTTAAATCTAGCATCAGATACTTGTATATAAGAACCATCTGTATCATTGATAAATGCTTTCAAAGAACCTTCAAAACCAAAATTAATGTCATTGGCATTGTCTGTATACACATTCCAATATGTCCCATCGTTGTCGGTTAATTGAATACCCTGATCATTAGCACTATTTTCATCTCTATCTACAATATTCAATTTTCCATCCCTGATTATAGCAAGACCATTCATACCAAAAGTCCACGCTAAGCCATCACCATTCCCATTTAGTCGCATGTTCTTTCCAACATTTAGAATAACGCCTCCAGGAATACTTCCTGTACCTATTGCTATTCCTCCATCTCCTGAACTAGGGGTTCCTGGGTTTAGAAATAATGAACCACCTGTGGATCTAATTAAAAAATTAGCATTTTCAGATTGCAAATCAATCGCCGATCCATCCGTTCGCATCATTAGTGTTTTAGCTGAAGCAGAAGTAGAATTTCTTAATCTGATTCTGTCTCCCACTACATCCAATTTATAATTCGGATTAAGCGTGCCTATTCCAAAATCACCGGATGGTGTTAAACTCGCATGTAATACCCCATTAGCACCAAATTGCAATTCTCCTGGTCTAAGGTTTACGATTCGCATGAAATCTCCAGTATGCTGCAAGTAGCCCTTAAATAAATTATTATGATAAAAGGATAGCCATGAATTCGTACCATCAATTCTCATAGCTTCAGCATTTTCATGAATGTGTGTTTTCTGAGCAATTAAATTATTCATGCTCAGAAGCAACATGATTAAAATAAAAGGTTTAAAAAATAAAGGTTTCATATTAAATAATTTTAAGTCATTAATAAATAAGCGCAAGGCGCTAAATTGAGTATGGACGTATTCTAACAGACATAAAATATTAATGGAAACATCGTCATAGTTTTAATTTTGTCTGGTTCATTTTTCGGTTTGCTAAGTTCATTTAAGACAAAAGAATCACTAAATCAAATCATACATTTGAAGGATCTTAAAAGAGACTTAGGAAGTTTTTGGAGAAAATTTACGCTTGACTAAATTTCAAACAAAGAATAAAATGTTTTAGGCCCATTGGTTAATATTATGTTTAATACTTTAAAATTACCTGCATTAAATAATAATATCATCACCCCAAAATGGTATCCTCAATAAATACCTAATAATAAGTAACTAATTAAATAGTCTAGCTTTTTATTTCTAATGGGTTCTTTGCTATTTTGTTCCTATGATTAAAATAGAACACATTGGTATTGCCGTAAAAGATTTGGAATCAACCAACGAACTCTATGCAAAGCTTTTTGGAGAAAGTCATTATAAGGAAGAAAAAGTGGAGTCTGAAAATGTAACTACTTCTTTTTTTAGAGTAGGTACTAATAAGATAGAATTGCTACAAGCTGATAGTGAGGAAAGTTCCATTCACAAATTTATTGAAAGAAAAAAAGAAGGGGTCCACCACATCGCTTTTTTAGTTGAGGATATTTACTATGAAATAGATCGATTAAAAAAAGAAGGATTTATATTTATCAATGATCAACCAAAGGAAGGAGCAGATAATAAATTAATTTGCTTCATTCATCCAAAGTCTGCAAATGGTGTTTTAATAGAATTATGTCAGCAGATTAAATCAGATCCTTCTTAATGGAATGGTATCATTATCTCATTGCAATTGTTGGGGGATTTTTAGCAGGTATTATCAATACGTTTGCTGGAAATGGAAGTGCCATTACCCTAACCATTCTAACAGAAATTCTAGGGCTATCTCCTAATGTAGCAAATGGTTCAAATCGTATAGGTGTCTTGGCTCAAGGCACCCTTGGAACTTACGGCTTTTATAAAAATGGAAAACTTAAAATAGCACACTCCAAATTATACATCATTTATACTTTTATAGGAGCCATCATTGGAGTCCTAATTGCCATCCGAGTAAGCAATGAGCAATTCAGAGATGTGATGAGTTACCTTATGGTCTTAATGCTTTTTGTTATTATTATTAAACCCAAAAGATGGCTTAAAGAAACCGACAAAGATTTTAAACTACATCCAATACTTTCTTTCTTCCTTTTTATTGGAATTGGTATTTATGGAGGATTTATTCAAATGGGTATGGGTGTGTTTTTTCTAATCATAATGGTACTCATTGCAAAAATTGATATTATGGAAAGTAATGCCGTAAAAATATTTGTAGTGAGTCTATATACCATTATTGTACTAGGCATATTTGCCTATAAGGGTTTGGTAGATTGGAAGATGGGTGGGATTGTTGCTATTGGACAAGGAATAGGTGGATACCTTGCTGCACAACTTGGTTCTACTTACAAAGACGCAAATGTTTGGGCATATAGACTTTTGATCGTTGTTGTCATCGGTGCTATTATTAAATTATTTGATTTGCATACTTTTTTATTTTAAGTTATGAGATATCTAATAAGCTTATTTTTTATTATTTCATTCATAGGGTGTACAGATGAAACAAAATTTGTCTCCTTGGAAAAAACCATAGAAAACAACAAAGAAAGACTAGGACCACCTGCTCAAGAT
The DNA here is from genome assembly GCA_937961455.1 of uncultured Saprospiraceae bacterium. Lineage (GTDB taxonomy): Bacteria > Bacteroidota > Bacteroidia > Chitinophagales > Saprospiraceae > CALGNN01. The sequence continues at coordinate 24,343 of CALGNN010000237.1, read as the reverse complement.
CCAGAAAAATACGAGCTGCAAATTATCTATACGCAAATAGATCGTGACGAATCCAATAATCCAAGTTTTACAAATTTTGAGTATCAAGTTGCCCCAGAAAAATATTATTATCCAGCTTCTACGATTAAAATGCCTTTAGCATTCCTTGCACTTGAAAAATTACATTTATTGCAACAAAAGAATGTAGATAAATATTCACCCTTAAAAATTGATTCCGTTAGAGCACCTCAAACCGCTGTCTCATCTGATAGCAGTTCACAAGATTACACTGCAAGTATTGCACACTACATTAAAAAAATATTCTTAGTATCTGATAATGATGCTTCAAATAGATTGTATGAATTTTTAGGTCAAGATTATATAAATGATCGCTTGGCCGAAAAAGATTTTAAAAATTTAAGGATTGTACACCGATTGGGAAATGCAGCTTTCGGACCAAAAGAAAATCGATTTACAAATCCTTTCACATTTTTTCACAATGGTAAACCAACATATAATCAAGCTGAAAAAACAGCCGTAAATATTCACCCCAATCAACAGATGGAAGCAATTAAGGGGAAAGGCTATATCGACGGCAATGACTCTTTAGTTTTAAAGCCTTTTGATTTTAGCCAAAAGAATTTTGTAGGATTGAGAGATCATGTAGGCATGCTCCGATCTGTATTATTTCCAGAGTCTGTTCCAAGGCATCAAAGATTTGATTTACATGAAGATGATGAAAGTTTTCTATTAAAATACATGTCTATGTATCCAGAAGAGTCAGACTATCCAAAATATGGAGCTGAAAAATATCAGTCCTATGTCAAGTTTTTTATGTTTGGTGACAATGAGGACGATATTCCAAAAAATGTTAGAATTTTTAATAAAGTCGGCTATGCTTATGGCTATCTTACAGATATCGCATACATCGTAGATTTTGAAAATAAAATAGAATTTATGTTAGCGGCAACAGTCCATGTAAATGAAAATCAAATTTACAATGATGGAGTATATGAATATGATGAAATAGGACTTCCTTTTCTTGCAGAATTAGGGAAAGTAATTTATAATATCGAATTAGATAGACCTAGAGCAAATGAGCCTTTACTAACTAAATTTAATGTGCATTAATTTTATTAATTTGTAAGAATGAAAGAAATAATCACTCTTTGTATTTGTTGTCTACTAATAAGCTGTAGCACAACTGCCCAGCAAGAACAAAAATGGCCACCAGAATTAACGGAAGTTTGGGAACCCGAGCCAAAAGTAGTAACCGGTGCTACCGCACAAAAGCCTCCCTCAGATGCAATTGTTTTATTTAATGGTTCAGGACTAGAAGCTTGGAAAAATGCTGAAGGAGGTCCGGCTGGTTGGAAAATAAATAGCGATGGCACTATGACCGTGGTAAAAGGTAGTGGACCTATCTTTACCAAAGAAAAATTTGGTTCATGCCAATTACATATAGAATGGAAGACGCCAGACGAAATTGAAGGAGAAGGACAAGGGAGAGGAAATAGTGGTGTGTTTTTGCAAAACCGGTATGAGGTCCAAATACTTGACTCTTATCAAAATCGCACTTATTCAAATGGACAGGCAGGTGCCATTTACAAACAATACCCTCCTTTAGTTAACGCGATGAATCCAACTGGTTCTTGGCAGACTTATGATATCATTTTTACTGCACCAGAATTTAATGCTGATGGTATGAAAACTCGTTCAGGCTATATAACGGTATTACATAATGGCGTACTCATTCAAAATCATTCAGAATTACAAGGTACTTCAGAATATATTGGGCTTCCAAAGAACATAGCTCATGGAGATGATGGGATTCAATTGCAAGATCATGGCAATCCTACAAGTTTTAGAAATATTTGGATTAGGAAATTATGAGATTAATTACTTTAAGCCTTTTCTTAAGTTTTATATTTTGTTCTAATTCCTTAATTGCTCAATATGACAAAGGCGTCATTAAAGAGAGCCTTAGTTTTCAAAGTAAAAAAATGGGGGAAGTAAAATATAGCGTTTACTTGCCTCCGTCATATGATAGACATCAGCGAAAATATCCTGTAGTTTATTTACTCCATGGTTATACAGACAATGAAACTGCATGGGTACAATTTGGAGAAATCGATAAGGCTGCTGACAAGGGAATTGCATTAAATGATTTTCCTGAGATGGTCATTGTAATGCCTGATGCAAAAGTGACTTGGTATGTAAATGACCATAAAGGTGCTCTGCCTTTTGAAGATATGTTTATTGAAGAGTTTATGCCATACATAAATGCCAATTACAAGGTTAGAACCAATAAAGAATCAACAGGAATTACTGGCTTGTCTATGGGTGGATATGGATCATTATTGTATGCGATGAAATACCCTGATTTATTTGTAGCATGTGCACCCTTAAGTGCAGCTATTTATACAGAAGAAGAAGTAATAGGATATAGTCAAGATAGATGGGACCAAGTAGAAGGACCCATGTATGGAAAAGGCTTAGTCGGAGAGGCACGAATTACAGAACATTGGAAAGAAAATAATCCATTTTATATTGCTAATAAAATGGGAAAAGAATCATTATCTAAAGTAAAATATTGGATAGATTGTGGTGATGATGATTTTTTATATAAAGGAAATTCTAGCTTTCATATTTTACTAAAAGATATGGAAGTAGCTCATGAATATCGTGTAAGAGACGGTAAGCACAATTGGCCTTACTGGAGGACTGGAATTTATGATGCTTTAATTTATATTGGTGATTATTTTCACAGAAATTAATAAAACAGCGTTAACATATTAAATACATAAATGAACTTAAATCTTCAAACTGATAAAACACATACCTATGATGCCATCGTAATTGGTTCAGGTATAAGTGGAGGATGGGCTGCAAAAGAGCTATGCGAGAAAGGACTGAAAACTTTAGTTCTAGAACGAGGAATGGATATTAAACATCCCAATTATCCACATGCAAATTCCGAAGCTTGGGAAGTCCCCAATAATGGAAAATTGACCAATGACGAATTAAAAGATTACGACGTACAAAAACGAACGAATTATCTTTTAAATCAATATACAAAGCATACTTTGGTAAAGGATACCGAAAACCCATATACCGAAGTAAAACGCTTTGATTGGATTCGAGGATACCAAGTGGGTGGTCGCTCCTTACTTTGGGGAAGACAATCTTATCGATTGAGTGCTCTTGATTTTGAAGCTAATTTAAGAGATGGCATAGCCGTTGACTGGCCTATTAGATATAAAGATATTGCATCATGGTATAGCTATGTAGAATCATTTGCAGGAATCAATGGAAGAAAAGAAGGTTTAGCCCATTTACCTGATGGCGAATTTCTTCCGCCTATGGATTTGAATTGCTTAGAGCAGCATTTGTCTGATAATATTAGAAAAAACTATTCTGATAGAATTCTTACGATAGGAAGATCTGCAAATTTGACTGTTGCCCATAAAGGTAGAGGCAAATGCCAATATAGAAATCGTTGTTCAAGGGGTTGTCCTTACGGCGCATATTTTAGCAGTAATGCTTCTACTATTCCAGCAGCTGCAGTCACAGGAAACATGACCTTACGTCCTCATTCCATTGTGCATGAGTTGATGTACGATAAGGACACTAAAAGAGCCTCAGGTGTTCGAATCATTGATGCAGAAACCAATGAGACTAAAGAGTTTTTTGCGAAGATCATCTTTGTAAATGCTTCGGCTTTAGGCACAACACAAATCCTATTAAATTCAACATCCGATCGTTTTCCTAATGGATTTGGAAATGATTCCGGAGTACTAGGGAAATATTTAATGGATCATCATTTCCAAGCTGGTGCCTGGGGAGAGTACCCAGGATTTAATGATAAATATTATAGTGGCCGTAGACCTAATGGTATTTACGTTCCACGATTTAGAAACTTGGACAAAAAGACCAAGCAAAAAGATTTCATTAGAGGATATGGTTACCAAGGAGGAGCAAGTAGACAAAATTGGAGAAGATCCGTTAAGGAAATGTCATTTGGCGGCGAGCTAAAAGATGCCTTGATGTATCCAGGAGGATGGTCAATGGGTCTGGGTGGATTTGGAGAAACACTTCCTTATGAAAAAAATACTGTAACACTTAATAGAGAGTTGACAGATAAGTGGGGACTTCCTACACTTACGATTGATTGTGAATTTGGGCAGAATGAATTGAATATGAGAGAGGATATGAAAGTCCAAGGTGCAGAAATGTTAGAAGCTGCAGGATTTAAAAATATTACGACCTATGACAGAGGTATGAATCCCGGTCTTGCGATCCATGAAATGGGAACCGCTAGAATGGGAAGAGACCCTAAAACTTCTGTATTGAATGAATGGAACCAAGTGCATAGTGCAAAAAATGTTTTTGTAACCGATGGCGCCTGCATGACTTCCAATGCAAATCAAAATCCTTCATTAACCTATATGGCATTGACTGCGCGTGCAGCAGACTATGCAGTGAAAGAATTAAATAGACAAAATCTGTAATGATGAATAGAAGAGAAGCTATAAAAAGAACAAGCCTACTCATGGGTGCAGCTGTATCTGCGACAGGAGTAGCGGCATTAATGAGTGGATGTAAAGCAGATGTATCAAGTGATTGGACAGCCGCATTATTTGATGATAGTCAAATGAAATTTCTAAGAGCGGTCACGGAGCGTATTTGCCCTAAGACAGATACTCCAGGAGCAAATGATGTTTTTGTAGAAAGATTCATAGATCGTATGATGGCACAAAATGGCACAGACGAGGAGCGAAATAATTTCACAAAGGGTTTGCAAGCAATGATGGATTATGCCAAAACAACATTTGGAGGAAGCTATGATGGACTGTCCGAAGAGGAGCAAAATAAAGTATTGCAAACTTTTCATGATGGAACAGAAGAGCAAAAAACCTTATTTAATTCTTTAAGAGAAAAAACTTTCTTAGGCTATTTTAGCAGTGAAAAAGTATGTACCGAAGTCCTTAGATATGATCCTATTCCAGGTGACTATCAAGCTTGTATTGATTACACACCAGGAGATCGGATTTGGTCTCTTTAAAAGCATAACATGAAAAAACTACTGTATTATCTTTTTCTAGGAACTGTCGTGTTTTGTTTGAGTCAGTGCAACCCTTCTGCTCACCCAATTGAGCAAAAAGAACAAGATTTTTCCAACTTCACGAGCCTAGCTGATTATTTGAGAATGCAACCAGGCATTGATGTTATGGGCTATGGAACAGATACTAAAGTTTTGATCAGAGGCATCAGCACCATTAAATTAGAGACACAACCCCTTTATGTCATAAACGGTCAGAGCATAGGGAATAATTATGCCCTTGCAAACAATGCCGTCAATCCAAATAATATTAAATCTGTTAGCGTCTTAAGAAGTAAGTCAGAGACTACCATCTATGGAGAGGATGGAACCAATGGAGTGATTATTATAAAGACCAAAAATCAAAATTAATTTTAGGGATCATATATTCATTCCAATCAAAATACCGATAATCAAATAAACCATTCAATCTGTTTCAATGTTGTACTGCCTCACAATTAAACCATTGAGACATGATACCTTTAAAGCTTATTTATATCGCCAATATTTTTGTTGCGGGTTGGATCAGTATCACAAGTTTATTTTTTCCAAAACTTGCTTTAGTTAGCATTTTCGAAAACAACTTTGAATATTCAGAGTCATTCAGACTTGTTGGGGCTTTATGGGGAGGTATTTTTATTCTTTCAATAGTAGGTCTGTTTTTCCCCATCAAAATGAGTCCTATACTATTGATGCAATTAATTTACAAATCATCTTGGTTACTCATCGCTGCCCTACCAGCTATGCTACAAGGCAATCCATTTCCAAAAGGCATGGCAATCTTCTTTGTCATTTGGGTTGTGGTCCTTCCTTTTGTAATTCCATGGCAAGAGTTGTTTTCTTAGCTAGTCTATTTTATAAAGATTAATTAATTGCTCCTCCTGCAGGCAATTTGCTAGGCACCTCATTTATTATTTCTTTATCAAAATTATCATCATCAAGTGCTTTTAAAAAAGCGATGATTGAAGCTACTTTATCATCGGGAATATTCAGTTGTTCCAATTTTTCATCCCTGTTCTGAGAAGGCACATTACTATTTTGACTTTCATCATCTGCATCATCATAAAATTCCATGACCTCTTCTAGTGTTTCAAATATGCCATTATGCATATAAGGGGCAGTCTGAACTAAATTTCTTAATGAAGGAGTCCTAAAAGCAAAATTGCCATCTCCCCTATCGGCTTCCAATAATTTATCATTTTCTGGTACCGTCAGAACATGCAATTCAAAATCTGAAAACATGGGTCCGCTATGGCAATTGGCACAACCCACTTCAGTGAAATTTATCATGCCTCGGATCTCAAGACTTGACAGTGCAGATGCGTCTCCATTTATGTATTGATCAAATTTACTATCATTAGCTGTTAGACTTCTTTCAAAACTGGCAATCGCCTTTCCAAGATTTTCTTCTGAAATACCTGATTCTCCAAAGACCTTGTGAAACATACTTACATATTCTGGTATGTTTTGCAAACGCAATAAAATAGTATCTATAATATCTAACTCTGAAATTTCAGATCCTCGCATCTCTTCTGCTGATAAAATGGGTTGTAATGCCTGAGTTTCAAGAGAACTGCTTCTATTGTCCCAAAACATTGGAGCTTCCGAAGGATTAAACTCGCCTTCACTACTAATCCCATTGTAAGCCGTGTTTAGGATGGTAGGTGCATTTCGTTTAACTTGTACACCATTCATACGATTCTCTGATAAGCCCACTCCTCCTACACCAATACTTAAATCCAATTGTTCAGCATACCCATCATTTGGATGATGGCAACTAACACAAGCAATATCTTTACTACCTGACAAAATTGGGTCCCAAAAAAGCTTCTTTCCTAAAAGGGCTTTTTCCATCGTAGGTGAATTATCAATTGGATGATTAACTTCCTTTGGTAGGGAACCGAAAAGATTTTCAGTTTCTAATTCAATGGGATTTGGTGCACATGCGCAAAAACAAAGTATAGAAAAAATAATTATTGCAATTGATTGATTCATTGTCGATTTTATTAAAATGAAAAATTACATGCTAGCCCAATTGAGCTGTAGACAGTATTAAATTGATTGAAAAACACCTGCGTATTGATACGACGGCCAAGCCTTGCACCTATTCCAAGCTTCCCAGTAATGCCTAGGCTATTATTAAGCCAATCCAGTCTTTGATCTAAGGTGAAATGGACTTGATTTTCATTGATATATTGAAGGCCTACTTTTGATATGATATAGAGATGCTCTGTTATATTAAAATCATAGCCGAGAGATAAATCCGTCGTCCACATTCTAGCATGCATGGGACCAAGATTAGTAGAAACACCAGAACTGATATTTAAATGAGTGAATTTTTTTTCAGAAAAATAATAGCTTATCCTTGCACCACCGATAAAATTATAACTTGAATTGAATTCTCCTAAAACTAAAAATTGAGATTCTAAACCCAGTTTTATTTCGGGCGTATTCCGCTGTCCATTAACAGAAATATAAAACAATAAACAAGTGAATAATAAAATGAGCTTCCGTAATTCCATAAATATATTTTATGCTAAAACTGCTCATTTAGAAACCAAATTCTTGATCTATGTCAAGAAATCAAATTAGCCCTAATTCTACTTAAGGTTTCAGGACGAATGCCTAAATAAGAGGCTACATATTGTACGGGGATTTGATTTATTAAATTAGGATATTCATCTAGAAACTTCAAGTATCGATCTTTAGCTTCTAATTGATTTAGTGAAATTTCTTTAAGCTCTTTCCCGTGAAAAGCATTTACTACAGCCTGCATGAGAAACTTGTACATTTTCGGGTATTGGTCAGAAAAGCTAAATAAATCCTTTCGAGTCCATTCTATCAAATCTACTTTTGACAGTGTTTCACAATAAATAATACTGGGTGTTTGTAAAAAGAAATTAGTTAAAGAAGGAACCATGAACCTAGGTCCTCTAATGATATTCTTTGTGAATTCTTGATTTTTATGAATGATATAATGTCTTACAATTCCTGATTTTAAAAAATATGCTTTATCGACCATTTGATCAGGCTTAGCTAATTTAACCTTTTTAGCAAATGACTTTTGTTGACCTAAAGAAAGAAATTGTTCCAGTTCTGATTCATTAAGTTTGGTGATCTTGCCGATCACTTGCAAGAGATTTATTTCCATAATTTCTAAATAATATGGCTATGCTGGATCATTAGCTTTAATTAAAACATATTGATGATGCCAACAAAATCAGTAATTGAAGATCTATAAATTTGATCAAATCAAATCTTAAGATAAGAAGAATCTCCCTTAGCTCATTTCAAATATGATGTTATAAATAGTACCTTTATTCTAACTCATAACAAGGTATTAGATGAACAAGAATATAATCCAAAAAAGTATTCCTCATATTGTAAGCATACTCGCCATCATCTTGGTGTCCATTAGTTATTTTTATCCGCAATTAAATGGGAAGGTGCTTCAAAGAAGTGATATTACCATTTTTAAAGGGATGGCCAATGAAGCTAAAACTTTCTATGATAATACTGGTGAACAAACCCTGTGGACCAACTCTATGTTTGGGGGAATGCCGACTTACCAAATTTCATCTAGACAAAAAAATAATGTTTTTAGTTCCATACAAAAAGTGATGCAATTGGGCTTTAATGGTCCCATTGGCTATTTCATTTTTGGAAGTATCGCTGCATATATTATGTTTTTGCTTTTGGGCGTAAATGCTTGGCTGGCACTTATAGGAGCACTGGCCATTAGCTTTACGACCAACAACGTAATTATATATGGAGCAGGGCATGCAAGTAAGACCATCGCAGTAATGACCTGTCCATTAATCATTGGTGGTTTATGGTCTTTATTTAGAAAAAAATATTGGTTAGGGGCCGTAGTATTTGCCATTGGTATGGGACTAAATATTACTGCCAATCACTATCAAATGACCTATTATTTAGCCTTGATGTTGGTCGTATACGCCATTCTAGAATTGGTGCAATTTGTCAAAAATAAAGACACGGCATCATTAGCTAAAATTGCAGGTGTTGGACTTTTTGCTTGCATAATAGCATTTACAGCTCCCGCTTCAAAACTATTGCCTACCTATGAGTATTCAAAAGATACCATGAGAGGAAACCCTATCCTTGAACAAACAGGAACACCTACATCAAGTAGTGAAACTGACGGTTTAGAATATGAGTATGCCATGAGTTGGTCTAATGGTATTCTTGATTTATTTTCTACGATCATTCCTAGAGTCGTAGGTGGAAGTGGTGGAGAGTTGATGCCTGATGATTCTTATACCGTAAAAGATCTCAGAAGAAAGGGTGTTCAACAAAGAGGTATAAGAGCTTCTACCTATTGGGGTTCCCTGCCTTTCACAGCAGGACCCACCTACTTTGGTATCGTATTTTGTTTTCTCATGATACTTGGCTTTTTTATTATTAAGGGGCCTCTGAAATGGGGTGTTTTAGCGGCGCTTCTTATCAGCTTATTTTTATCTATGGGTAAAAATGCTGGAGCACTTAATGAATTTGTTTTTAATTATTTCCCGCTGTATAATAAGTTTCGGACGCCCATGTCCATACTGAGTGTGACGGCTATTTTCATTCCTATTTTAGGAATAATGTCTATCGATAAAATTATAAAAACTGAGGATCGAGCCACATTTAATCGGGCCTTATATATTGCCACAGGTATTATATCGGCCATCTTGTTGTTCTTTATTTTAGTTGCGCCTGGCATGTATGATTTTAGTTCTATTTCTGATGGGCGAGCAGAGCAGATGGGCTTTAACCTTGAGGCATTGAAAAAAGATCGAATTGGTTTTATGCGATCCGATGCATTGAGATCATTGTTGTTTGTTTTGGCTACGGCTGGTTTAATTTGGACATACATCAAATTTGGTTTTAATAAATGGTTTTTAATTGGAGGTATAGCATTCCTTAGTTTGTACGATCTCATGGGGATTTCGGCAAAGTATTTAAATAGTGAAAGCTTTGTTACTAAAAAACAAAATGAGGCTCCTCTAGCTCCAAGACAAGTTGATTTATTAATTAAAAAGGATGTTGATCCGCATTACAGAGTAATGGATCAAACGATTAGCAGTTTCATTTCTTCTTCTACTTCATACCATCACAAAACTATAGGTGGGAATCATCCTGCAAAAATGCAACGATTTGAAGATTTGAAAATGCGTCACTTGGCCCAGGGAAATGCTAAGGTGTATAACATGCTCAATACCAAATATTTTATCGTTCCAGGAGCTAATGGCACACCTGAAAGCAGAGTAAATACAGATGCATTAGGAAATGCATGGTTTGTCAATAATATAAAATGGGTGAATACGCCTAATGAAGAAATTGATGGTTTATCAAATTTTGATCCCGGGAATGAAGTCATATTACACAAAGAATATGAAAGTTATTTATCTGGTTTTAGTACCAATAAAAATGGCACCATCAAATTAACATCTTATGCACCGAATAAATTAGTTTATCAGTCCAATAGTAGCTCAGAACAATTAGCTGTTTTTTCAGAAATATGGTATGGTCCGAATAAAGGATGGGAAGCAAGCATCGATGGTAATCCTGTGGAGCACATACGAGCCAACTATGCATTAAGAGCTTTGAAGATTCCCTCAGGTAATCATACGATTGAATTTAGTTTTAATCCAAGAATATACAAACTTGGAAGTACTATTGGATTAATCGGTTCCATTCTATTTGTCCTTACTGCACTGGGCATGTTATACTTTTATTATACGAATAGAGAACCCATGGCAGCACAAGAAGCTGTAAAGATTCAAAAGAAAACGAAGCTTAAGAAAACAACCAAAAAGAAGAAGAAATAATATTTAAAATAATAGGCTAATTAAAATCGCACCTGATAGGAAAGTGATCAGAATATTTTAATGGGACAACTTTAAAATTGCCTATTTCCATTTCTTTTTTTGTGAAAATATAATCAATCCTTAAAGCTGGTATGGGTCCATTATAGGTATTCCCGATTCCTTCACCACTCCATTTAAATGCATCTTGAAATGCATTCGACAATAGTCTATAGGTATGCGTGATTGGCGTATCATTAAAATCCCCTGCAATAATAAAAGGATAGGGAGATTGCAAAGCATGTTTTATTAAGGCTTCACTTTGTTTGTTTCTGATACTATAGGTCTTTAAATACTTAGATAAAACTGAGCGAATTTTTTTATAAGTATTCAAACTTTGTATCTCTACTTCTTCTGCAAGCTCATTGGTCTCTTTACTAATATTGCTGGTCTTTAAATAGACGGAATATATTCGAATGGTTTCTTTATTTTTTATGACGTCTGTCCAAATGATATCAATCGGATTATTATCAAGGCTTAATTGCCCACTAGCTTTAATAGGATGCTTACTTAAAATGGAAACTCTCGGTTTTGAAAATGTATGATAAGGAACATTCAGGCTATCAATTAAAATATCAATTTGATTGGGCCATAATTCTTGAATACAAATAAAATCAACATCCTTATTTTGATCAAAGTAAGAAATGATTCCCGTATCACTATCTTCTATGGGTGCTCTAAAATTTAAATAATGTGCATTATAACTTATTAGGCTGTGCTTAAAATTTTCAGCACTATTAGCATTTGAAAAACTGATAAAGGAATTGATGATAGGAATCCCAATTATTAAACAGATAAGACTCAGCCAAAATCTTTTTTTTCTAAAAGATAGCCAAAACAGAAGGAAAAATGCATTAGCTGTAATTAGGTAGGGAAAGGCTAAACCGAACAAGGGAAAAATATAGGTTTTTGAAGGAGGAAATTTGACAGACAGAAAAGCAAAGAGGCTGAATAGTACAACCACAATGTTTATATACCATAAAACTTTTCGAAGTTTTTTTATGCTCAATTCTTACTAAGATTTTGTAAAAATTCTTTTTCTTCTGCACTCAGGCTATCCATTCCCGATGTACTAATTTTATCTAAAATAGCATCTAGCTTTTCTTGGTCACTTTGGACCACCTTCATGTTTTTATTCTTCTTTTGCTTTTGGTCCTTGGATGTAGTAAATACTTTTTCTTTTTTGACGACCCTTAGTGGTGACTTTTGAGGCTTCTTCCTGAAAAAATTTGTAATGGATTCAATAGTCCCATTAATACCAATAGAAAGGTCTTGTCCTTCATTCAACATTTTAATATAAAACCACCCAAAGAAAGCGCCACCTAGATGAGCAAAATGTCCTCCTGCATTCGTCTGATTTGAAATGGCGATAATATCAAAAATTAAAAGCGCTAGCACGATGTATTTTATTCGAATATTTCCAAGCAAAAGTAGTCGCATATTATGGTCAGGATTAATACTTGCTGCAGCGACTGCGGTGGACATGACTGCCGCTGAAGCTCCAATGGCTATGCTACCTTCTGGATATAACCATTGGGCAACAATAAAATAAACCAATGCTCCTGCAAGACCCCCTAATATATAAAGTGGAAGGATGTGTTTATCGCCAATGAGATCTCCAACAATAATTCCAAACCAATAGAGCCATAATAAATTGAAAAGAATATGTAGGAAACCCTGATGGGTAAACATATGTGTAATGATCACCCAAGGATGCGTAATATCAAACCACAAATCTCTAGATATAGCAAAATATTCAGTCACCAAATTATGAGCAACTTCATGCGTAGTGGTACTTGACATCCCAACTACAATCGCACCAATATGAAGTAAGATAAACATCACCACATTGATGATGATGAGTCGGTTGATCATGTGACCTGACCGAAACATTTGCCTCATATCTTCATAAACTGAATTAAACATAATGCTTAAACTAAATTTCCTGTTTTTTTCCAATATAATATTAGCAAGAAGCCAAATAAGGCTCCTCCTAAATGTGCAAAGTGTGCAATACCTGTATCAAATCTACTCACCCCAAGAAATAACTCTAGAACGGCATAGATCAGAACAAAATATTTAGCTTTCATTGGGATGGGCGGAATGATCAATGTAATAATCGCATTTGGGAATAACATTCCAAATGCTGCTAATAAACCAAAAACCGCGCCGCTTGCTCCAAGCATAGGGGTTCTATATAGATCGTGCGCATTTACTCCTGTGTTGATTACATTGATTTCAAGATATTTGACAAATAGATATAAAGCCAAAGCTCCAAATCCTGTCACAAAATAATATAACAAAAACCGTTTGGGTCCAAATCTTGTCTCTACAGCAGAACCAAACATGTATAAAGCAAACATGTTAAATAACAAGTGAGTGGTACCACCATGCATAAACATGTGTGTGACAATTTGGTAAGGCCTAAAAAAATCATAATCGGCATTTGGATAAAACATGGCTAAGGTATACCTATTGTCTCCCATCAAATAATAGGTTCCAAAGTACATGAGCACATTTAATATCAACAGATTCTTAACTACATCCGTAATCCTAGGCATTAACTAAAATTTCTAAATTGTGATTGTAAATCTTCAAGATTATATTCAATAAAACATTTTTTCCCATCTGGGTTTACATAAGGTGTTGTACAACTAAAAAGTCTGGCAAGCAAATCTTCCATTTCTTCATTGGTTAATACTGCACCTCTCTTAATAGTTAGACTCTTAGCATATACTTTAGCCACACGTTCTTGTAAACCTAAATTGGTATCCAACTCTTCTTTAAATTGTCGAATAAAATCTAAAATGAGGGCTTTTCCATTCTGGTCTTCTCCTGCAATAACTGGAACGCCATGTAAAACAAAATGATTGTCTCCAAAGTGTGCAATGTCAAAACCCAATCTTTTAAGTTCTTCTAGAATTTCATTCATCATATGCACATCCGAAGTCTCTAACTCGATATTCTCAGGAAATAACAATTTCTGAACTGCAAAGTTTTTGTCTTGGTCTGTCGCTAGACTTGATTCGTAGAGAATGCGTTCATGCGCATATTGTTGATCAACAATCAACATGCCGTCTCTTGTATGGCAAATGATAAACTGCTTATGCAATTGATAAGGTCTCATGGAGAAATCATCCTCAATGAGTTTTTTTGTTTCTTCTGCTTCTGGCTCTGCTTCGACAGAAAAAGCTGCAACCCCTTCAAATAGTTTTTCCCAGTTTTTTACCTTAGCCTGATTGGCTTTAAAATCTATTCTAGCATTGGATTGGCCAGAAAAACTACGCTCTGGTTTATAACCTAAATCTCTGGTGTAAGGAGAGGAAGCATTTTCAAAGTCAATAGCGGGCACTACATAAAATTGTCCTAGTGCATGTTTTACTCCAGCCTTTAAAAAATTGTATATGATTCGTTCTTCTTGGAATTTTATTTCCTGCTTAGTTGGATGTACATTGATATCGATGCTTGCTGGATCTATATCTAATTGAATTACATAAAAAGGATAATTTTCTTTAGGGATAAGCTCTTGAAATGCATTTCGAATGGCGTGATTCAGATAAGCACTTTTAATAAATCTTTTGTTTACAATTAAATATTGATCCCCTGATCCTTTTTTAGAAGCTTCTGGTTTTCCTACAAAGCCACTGATATCCAACATCTCTGTTTCTTCATCAATCTTGATAATTTTACTTTCGTAGGCTTTTCCAAAAATTCCTAAGATGCGTTTTTTTAAATTGCCTGGGACCAAATGAAAAAGTTCTTTCCCATTATTATAAAGAACAAATTTAATTTCAGGATGTGCTATGGCAATTCTTTTGAATTCATCCAAGATGTGTTTCAATTCAACAGGGTCAGACTTTAAGAATTTTCTTCTAGCTGGTATATTAAAAAATAAATTCTTGACACTCAGTTTTGTGCCAACTTCCATTGAGCATATTTCTTGCGAATGCACCTCTGAAGCTTCAATGATGATTTTAGACCCGTAATCATTGTCTGCAAGACGGGTTTCCATTTCTACCTGAGCTACTGCTGCAATAGAAGCTAAAGCTTCTCCTCTAAATCCTTTAGTAGAAATACTGAATAGATCTTCTGCCTTTTTAATCTTTGAAGTAGCGTGCCGTTCAAAACTCATTCGAGCATCAGTGTCGGACATCCCTTTCCCATTATCAGTGACTTGGATCAGACTCTTTCCAGCATCTTTTATAATTAGCTGAACCTTGGTGCTGCCCGCATCAATGGCATTTTCCATGAGTTCTTTTACGACAGAAGCAGGCCGCTGAATGACTTCACCCGCAGCAATTTGATTTGCAATAGCATCTGGTAAAAGCTGAATGATATCAGCCATGAAAATGATTTTATTTTACGAAGTTAATAATATCGTCTGCGTTAAACTTCAAAATTAAATAAGTAACAATGAAAACAACGATAATCGTAATTAAAAGTCGAATATTTGACTTTCTTGCTCCTGATTTGGCATAAGCCTTATTTTGATTACGATTACTTCTCAAGCCTTGAGAAATTCTAGATTTCATTCCTGTAGTAGTTCCGGCATTTTTTGAATCCTTTAATCTCCCTTGAAGGTCTTCCTTTTTAGCATCATAATAGCGCGTATTATAATGATAAGTCTTGTGTTTCGGTACTTTTGTGAATCTAAAGAACGACATTTAGTATTTTTTTTAACAACATAAGATACAACATCTTTGTTCTAATAAGAATTTCAGATAAATTTGTAGATAATTACTTCTTAATGAGTGACCATATACAGCACGAATGCGGATTAGCAATGATCCGTCTACTCAAACCGCTAGATTTTTATTTGGATAAATACGGAACAGCACTTTATGGCATACATAAGATGCAATTACTTATGCAAAAGATGCGTAACCGAGGACAAGATGGTGCTGGAATTGCCACCATCAAACTCAATATGCCTCCAGGCACAAGATACATAAGTAGAAAACGTTCAAATGATACTGCTTATTTGAGACATCTCTTTTCAAATGTATTTGAACATTTTGAAGATCTCCCAGAAGAAAAATTAAATGATCCTGCTTGGTTAAAACTCAACAAGCCTTATACTGGTGAACTTTTAATGGGGCACTTACGGTATGGCACACATGGTTACAATTCTATAGAAACAGTTCATCCTTTCTTGAGACAAAATAACTACATCTCAAGATCGCTTCTTATGGCAGGTAATTTTAATCTGACTAATAACGATGAGCTTTTTCAAGAACTCGTTGAACTTGGACAATTTCCCAAAGAAAAATCTGACACGGTATTGGTGCTGGAAAAAATTGGACATTTTCTGGATGATGAAGTGCAAAGACTCTTCAATTGGTTTAAGGCAGAAGGTATGAGCAACGTAGAGATTAATCAACAGATATTTAATCATTTAGACATCCAAAGGATATTAAGAAGAGCTGCAAGAAAATTTGATGGAGGATTTGTTTGGGGAGGAATGGTTGGCTTTGGTGACGCCTTTGTCTTAAGAGATCCGAATGGTATTCGACCTGCATATTATTATCACGATGATGAAGTAGTAGTCATGGCTTCAGAGCGTCCTGCAATTATGACTGCATTCGATGTTAGATTTAAAAATATTAAAGAGGTAGGAAGAGGAAATGCACTGATCATAAAACATAATGGTCATATAGTAGAAAAAAATTGCATAGATCCCAAAGAGAATAAATCTTGCTCTTTTGAAAGAATCTATTTTTCAAGAGGCAACGATAAAGAGATCTATGATGAAAGAAAAAAGCTAGGGAAAAACTTAGCCCATTCTATTTTAAAATCAGTAGACTACGATTTTAAAAATACGGTTTTCACCTTTGTTCCTAATACAGCTGAGTCTTCTTTTTATGGCTTGATCGATGAATTACACAAGATCAATGATGAAAAGCGTGCTGAAAAAATGGAAGGAAAAGAATTGAATAAAAATGAAATTCAAGAACTCCTTGCCATAAGACCTCGAATAGAAAAATTGGCTATCAAAGATGCCAAGATGAGGACCTTTATTGCAGATGCAGCCACGAGACATGAGATGGTTGGAAACGTTTACGATGTCACCTATGGAATTGTAAATAACGAAAAAGATACTTTAGTACTAATTGATGATTCCATTGTAAGAGGCACAACTTTGAAAAACAGCATCATTAGAATTGTTTCAAGATTGTTTCCTAAAAAGGTTATCGTTGTGTCTACAGCTCCTCAGATTAGATATCCTGATTGTTACGGAATCGACATGTCTAAAATGAAAAATTTTGCAGCCTTCCGTGCTTTGGTTTCTTTGTTGGAGAGAGATGGAAAAGAATATCTGCTTGATGAAACCTATGAGCGATGCAAAATAGAAAATGAAAAAGAACGTGGGGAAATAAAAAATGCAGTTCAATCGCTTTATGATCATTACAGCTACGAAGAAGTATCAGATCAGATCGCAAAAATATTAACACCTCCAGATTTAAATATCCCAGTTCAAATCATCTATCAAACGATAGAAGGCTTGCATAAGTCTTGTCCAAAGCATACTGGTGATTGGTATTTTTCAGGAAACTATCCGACTCCTGGAGGAAATCGTGTAGCAAATACAGCCTTCATTAATTACATGGAGAAAAAAGATGTCAGAGCATATTAAATTGGGAAATGACATTTGAGTTTTGATTGTGACTCAACGCTTCCAGACCAGTTTGTTTATTTGCAAAGAAGAGATATTAAGTTAATTTCATTTATTTGATGCTCAATGGAAAAATTTTCTCATCAATATATTCTACTTAAAAATAATCATGACTCCCATCTTGATCATACTTGGTCAATAATAGAATTTAAAGATTATACACTTTATACCTCCCCCAATTTAAAGGTTTTTCAATTTGAAAATAATGATAGTAAGCTGGTGCTTCTCGGATTTTGTTTTCATGTATTAAAACCAGATTTAGACGAGGAAGAAATTCTACTTTCAGCTCCAGCTGATAAGACGGCGTTCCTAGATTATTTAGATGCGCTATGTGGCAATTATCTTTTAATGAAGGAAACACATGGTGTTTTAGAACTTTACCATGATCCCGCTGGAGTATTCAAAATGTTTAGCTATGCTCCAAATAACGTGTGCCTTGCTGTAGGACCTGATCCTGCAATAATCCATGAGCACTTTCCTTTACAAAAAAGCAAGAAAGCCGAAAGCATAGCCTTTTACCAAAGTGAATTTTTCAAAAAGAATTTAGTTCGACTAGGAAAGCACGCTATATATGAAGATGTCCAACAAGTGATTCCAAATCACAGTTTGCTTGTCAATGCAAATACTATAAATCGATATTTCCCTAGAGCTAAAAAAGAAGCTATTGATTTAGAAACGGCTATTGAAAAAGTACACACATACACCTCGAATTGTATGGATGCCGCTTATCGCAAATATCAAATTAGATGTACTTTGACAGGTGGTTGGGATAGTAGAATGGTTCTTGCCTTCACTAAAAAACATCGTCACAATACAGAATACTTTACAGTAACGAAACCTCCTTTTAAACATTCTCACTACGACATTCAGATACCTCAGAAGATTTGTAAGAAACTAGGGCTCACATACAAAATATACGAGCGTGAAGTTTTACTAACTGAAGAAGAGCAGCAAAATGCTATGGATTCATTTACTTGGTTGAACCAATCAAACTTGTTTAATATCCTTGGTCCTTTTTCAAGATTTAAAAGTCCCGATCAATTAATCCTTATTGGTAGTGTGAGTGAAATTTGTAAAAACTATTATGACTCTGTGAATATTTCTGACGGAAAATCCCTCTCTCAAGCCGCACACTTTCCCGTGATGACATATACGGTAGATCACTTTCAAAAAGTATATGATGAGATGAAGCATATTCAAGACCAATTTGATTATGATTTAGCCGATTTAATTCATTGGGAGCAAGACATCACTAACTTTGCAGGAGCAGGGATTATGCTTCGCTCCTTTACTACTAAAACCTTTTCTCCTTTCAATTGTAGATTGGTTATTAAAACGGTTTTAAGTATACCAAGAAAATATCGAGATAAACAAAGACATACATTTTACAAAGCGTATATCGCTGCACAGTTTCCTGAGCTAAATGAATTTGAGGTCAACCCAAATCTGAAAAAAGAACTAATAGTCTTGAGTAAAAAAATGGGTATTTATAATATTTATAAAAAAATATCAACGAGATTTAGGTGAGTAATTCAGATATGAGGATAAATAGCGAAGATGAAGACTTAATACAATTACTTTCTCAAGGTGCCGACGAAAGAATTTTCACCAATGAAAAAGGGCTCACTAAGTATGGCGTCCAATTAGTAAATGATCAAATCATAAATAGAGGTTCCTGCACCTGCACCGTTGTAACGGGAGAGAATTTTGAGTTGATGAAAGAGATGTATCGTTCATGTAAAAGTGCATCTGATTGGATCACTCAAAATGATTTAATTTTTGATCAGATAAAATCGCTTATCAATAAAGACGATCAAGATAAGTTTGAATTATGTCTTGCTCCATCTGGAACAGATTTAGTTTATATCCCACTAATCATTTCTAAACTTATCAACCCAAAAAGAAAAATCCTTAATATCACGACTTGTATTGAGGAGTTAGGTTCTGGAACTCAATTAGCAGCTAAAGGAAATTACTATGCGCATCATAATCAATTTGGTGAAAAAGTAACAAAGGGAGAAAGCATTCTAGATCAAAACGATATTGAAACTTATTTTTATCGTGCACGATCTGAAACGGGAGATATTCTAAATAACCAAGATGAAATAATTGAATTGGTTAAAAAACATCCCGACCATACTATTATTATAAATCTGGTATATGGAAGCAAGTCAGGAATCGAAGATAATTTAGAACTCATTGACAAAATTCAAGGGGATAATATTTTTTGGAATACGGACCTTTGCCAATTTAGACACAGCAAAGCTGTGATTGGTAATTTGATTCAGAAAAAATCAACGGTAATGATTACGGGATCAAAGTTTTATCAGAGCCCTCCTTTTTGCGCAGCCGTTTTAATACCTAAAGATATTTTCAATCGAATTTCAGAAAATGCAAAACCAGAAATCATTGAAGAATTTAGTTCCGTTTTTTCATCATATGACTTCCCTCCTATTCTAAGAAAAAAAATAGGACTCAAAGAAAAAATCAACCCTGCCCGAATTCTTAGGTGGCAATACACCCTTGCAGAGATTAGCAAATTTAATGCTATTCCGAGGGAAGTGGTTCAAGAGAAAATTGATGCTTGGAGAAATGCCGTTTTTAGTTTTTTGCAAGACCGCGAAGAATTCGAACTGATGCCTTATCAAGAAAATACCAATAAAACCATCATCTCCTTTCGAGTTAAATATAAAGGTGTCTACCTTGATGAGCAGGCACTTAAAAAATTGCATTATTTGACCGCGACAAAAATTTATGATAATTTAGGTAAAGGACGATCTATGATTTTTATTGGACAGCCTGTTACCTATTTTAATGACAAGTCCTTTTTGCGTGTGGCAATTGGCTCGATGAACATCCGAAATTTTGTGAAGAATGACGAAGTGGATTTTGAACTGGATAAAAAGATAATAGATATTCTTTCAACGAACTTGACAACACATTATGAAGATATCCAAACAAGTAGCTAAAGCATATTATACAGACGCTATTAACAGAGGTATTTGTTCTTCTGATAAAGCAGTTGTATTCTATTCTAAGGATGCCTTGGATCATCAACTAAATATTTTAAAAAATACATTCCCAGAGCAGACGATGCATGCCATTGCCATTAAGACCTGCAATCATCCAAAGGTGCTCAAGCATATTGTAGAAAGAGGATTTGGTTTAGAAGCTGCCTCATTCGAAGAAGTTTTACTAGCTAAAGAAGCAGGTATCGCAAATGATAAAATTGTATTTGATTCTCCTGTGAAAACTAGGAACGAAATATTGCAATGTCATAATGACTTCCCTGGTATACTATTAAATGCAAACGCACTTGAAGAACTCTCCCGCTATCCTGAAAATTTTAATGGAAGAATTGGGCTAAGGATCAATCCTTTGGTCAATAATTCAGGTGGAGCTTTTTTCAATGTAGCGACGGCCAATTCTAAGTTTGGTGTCCCCATAACTAAAAGGCAAGATATTATTGATCATTGCCTCCAATACGAATCGATCAGTTGCTTACATTTTCACATAGGATCTAATCTGACAGATCTTTCTCCTAATATTGAAGCCATTTCTAAAGTAGCGACATTAGCTTTTGAAATAAATACCAAAAGGAGAGAAAAAGGAATATCCAACCAAATAGCGACTTTAGATATCGGAGGAGGAATTGAATTCGACCAAGAGCGCATGGAAGCTTTTGTTAAATCTTTAGTTCAAATTCCAAACATTCAAGAGTTTAAACTTATAACGGAATACGGCAATTTCATTCACAAGCAAAACAGCTTTGTGGTTTCTCATGTTGAGTATGTAATTTCAAATGCAGCTGACTTAGCTGAAACCGTATTCATTCATGTAGGCGCGGATTTATTTGTTCGTAAGGTATATTCAGATTTAGACATTGAATATCCCTGTACAGTCCTTCATGCTACTCCTTCTGCAAGTCCAAGAAAAGAGAAAAGCTATAATATTGTAGGTCCCCTATGTTTTGCAGGAGATGTCTTAATGAGAGACATCAAACTCACTGAGATCGAAGAAGGAGATAAGTTGTTTTTGTACAATACTGGTGCTAATACATTGAGTATGTGGTCAGGCCATTGCAGTAGGACAATTCCCGAGTTTGTGTTTTGCTAGGATCATTCCGTCTAAATTCGATTAAAACAATTTTTGTACCTTGCCCCTTCTTCACACCTTTTCATTCTAATATTATCAAATTTGAAATTATTACTCAAACTGCTCCCACTGCTTTGTATCTCTCTTTATGTCAACGCCCAAGATTTATCTGAAGGGCTCTTGGTAAATGATCTCAACTTGCATCCCATGCAAGCCATTGCAAAACCAGCCTATCTTGATTATATTATTGATCCTTCCTTTGGCACTACCATTAGAAGAATTACCGATGCTGGAGTGGGTGGAGTCATTGTACCTATGTATAGTACGATTCAAGCTTGGAATGCTGATGAAAGTCTTATGATTCTATATAATCAATCAGAAAGCGAACATCAAATGTTTGATGGAAAGACTTATGCATACATCAGGGATTTAGACGATGTCAACCCAGATGACCTCGAGCAGATTTTTTGGGATTTCAACGATCCTGATGTTTTCTATTATCCAGAAGCAAGCACTGATGATTTTATAAAATATACCGTAAGCACGCAGAGCAAACAAATCCTTGTGAATCTGCGAACAGCTTCAAACTGCAACGCTGGTATTAGTTTAGGCAATGACGTTCAGATGATGTCATGGGATTCGGATGTTGTAAGTTTTAGATGTAATAATACTGAGGTGTATTATTATCGCATCTCTACAAATACGGTAACTCAAATAAATGTGAGTAATGTAAACTATGTAGCACCCATGCCAGGGGCGAGCGGCAATCTATTTTATCATAGAGCGAGTGTGTATGATAATAATGGAAATCTAGATCTTAATCTAAATTCCTATGGTGGAGAGCACTCTTGCTTAGGTAAATTATCCAATGGTAATGATGCCTACTTTGCAGTTACCTTTGCTGCTGGACCAAATGGTGGTTGCAATGGAAATCTTGTTGCGCATGATTTAACTACTGGAGCTTGCTATGAAATCATTAGTGAGGCGCTTGGATATGACTACAGCCAATCAGGCACACACATCTCTTCTCTTGCGCATAAAAATACAGAGGGAGGATGGGTAGCAGCATCCATGATCGGCTTCGAACAAGATGGTCAAGATTTATTGGATCAAGAATTAATCATTGCAAAAGCAGATCAAGGTAATATTAAGGTTTGCCGAATAGGTCATCACAGGAGTGATGAAGATGAGTTTGATTATTGGGGAGAGCCCCATGCCGTGATTAGTCCGTCTGGAACTCGAGTGTTATTTGGTTCTGATTGGAGTGGATCTGAGGATGGGCAATCTGTCGATTGTTATGTGGTCGAACTGCCTGCCTATTTATCTGGAACAGCTCATATTGAGACTGAGCAAAGCGCCATTAATATTTTCCCCAATCCCTTTACAGATCAAGTGATTATCAAAGGAGATTTTAATAATTATACCATTAAAGTATTAAATGCGCTTGGTCAAGTGGTTGCCGATTATACAGGGACTAATTCTCCACTAAATATTGACTTATCTACATTAGGCTCAGGAGTTTACTTTGTGCAAATTGAAAGTACCATTCACCAAGAATTGCGCATTCAAAAAATCATAAAAGAATAGATCTGCGAAATTAGAAAACCTTAAGTTGATTTAATTCAAAAGAATATATTTGTCTAGAACAAAGGGCTTAGATAAAATACTTTTTTGAGCCTCCATAAAATTATAATTTTGTTTTCACGAAATCTTGCCCTAGTCCTTTTTTGTACGCTATGTGTTTTTTCATGTTCCACTCCAGGCGATATGCCATGGATCACTGTCCAAGGAAACACTTTTGTAACAGAAAATAATAAACAGATCACATTCTCAGGATTGAATGCAAGTGATCCTGATAAATTAGAAAAAGAAGGTCAATGGACTCAAGAATATTTTAAGCAAATAAAATCATGGAATACTAACATAGTTCGTTTTCCTATTCATCCCCGAGCTTGGAGAGAAAGAGGTAAAGAAAACTATCTAAAGCTTCTTGATGAAGGAATTGAAATGGCAAAAAATGAAGGGCTTTATGTCATATTAGATTGGCATAGTATCGGAAATTTGAAGGATGAACTTTTTCAACATGACATGTATGTTACCACTAAAAAAGAAAGCTTTGAGTTTTGGGGAGAGATGGCTAAAAGATACGGTCAGAATCCAACGATTGCTTTTTTTGAATTATTTAATGAGCCTACCACTGCAGGAGGAAAGTATGGATCTTGCACTTGGTTGGAGTGGAAATCAATCTTGGAAGAGTTGATCACCGTCATAAGATCACATGGTGCAAAAAATATTCCTTTGGTCGCGGGTTTTAATTGGGCCTATGAGTTGAAAGATGTAATTGCACAACCAATCTCTGCTGATAAAATAGGATATGTTAGTCATCCCTATCCACAAAAAAGATCTAAGCCTTGGGTAGATAAATGGACTGAAGATTTTGGACATGTTGCAGAAAAATATCCATTGTTCTTAACTGAAGTTGGTTATTGTAAAGCGGATGATAAAGGAGCCCATGTTCCTGTAATTAGCGACTCATCTTATGTTTCGGCTATCTTAGATTATTCCAAAAGTAAATCAATTTCCTATTGTGTATGGGTATTTGATCCTGTTTGGTCTCCGATGTTAATT
>CALGNN010000236.1 GCA_937961455.1 uncultured Saprospiraceae bacterium | reverse complement strand
TATCTCCAGTCCAAATCCATTCTACCTGATCTCCGGTAGTAATATTAATTACCGAAGGATTAAAAATAAAATCTTGTACAAGGACTTGATGTGTAATACCATTACCAGAGGCAAGAGGCGTAGCTGTCAAATTGTTAATCACACATGGCAAGGAACAATCAGGCAAAACTAAAGAAGCACTTGCTGTGCAATTGGAATCGACATCATCAGTAATACTAAAGCTGTGATTTTGCCCGTCACCGGGTAAGATGAGGGTGATAGTGGTCATGGGGCCATCGTATGGGTAAAAACTTGGTGCTGACCCATCAATGGAAAGATTAAATCCATTACCTCCATTTGAAGC
The DNA here is from genome assembly GCA_937961455.1 of uncultured Saprospiraceae bacterium. Taxonomy (GTDB): domain Bacteria; phylum Bacteroidota; class Bacteroidia; order Chitinophagales; family Saprospiraceae; genus CALGNN01. The sequence continues at coordinate 6,543 of CALGNN010000236.1, read as the reverse complement.
ATGGATTGTCGCATCAAGACTTACGTTTTGATTATTATCACATCCACTGGGAGCACCTAAACTTAAAGTAAGACTACAGGTAGGATTTCCTCCACTCTGTCCACAATCAGGGGCATTGTAATTTGTATTTAAGGTACAGCTTGGATCGGCTACATCCTCTATCAAAAGACTATGTTGGGCATTATCGCCAGCAATTGGAAAAATAACAGACTGTGTTCCTATTCCATTATAATTAAAAGGACTTCCAGAAACGAGTGCCCCATCATAGTACAAATTAAATCCAAGTGAGTTAGCTACAGAAGTATTGAATTGAACCTCAATGTCAAGCGTATTTCCAGTTGGGCAATTAGAAAGTATTTCTCCACCCATGCCATTGCCTCCTGGTGATCCATGCGGAATACAATAATATGGATGAATACCAGGATTTGTAATAAATACATCAAATTGAGATCCTGCATCAATTACACCGCTATTCCAAGCATCAGGCCCAGTGGTAGCATCTGAGGTAGTACTATGACCATCACCAATCCAATTAAATGTCACTTTATCTCCAAGTATGATTCCAATAGCCTCAGGATTGAAAAAATTATCTCCTATATCTACTATGTGAGTACTACCCAATGGATATCCTATTTGGAGGCTGGATAAAAAACAATTGGAATTACAATCAGGTACGTTAAAATTAAAACTTCTTCCGCAGGTAGACACATCTGTGCTTTGCGCCAAAATGGTATGATCTAATCCATCACCCGGAATAGAAAGTTGTAAAATAACAGGTGTTTGATCATCTATATTGAAGGGACTTCCAACTACCGATTGACCATCTAATATAACATCAATCTCATCGGCAGCATCGTAGATATCAGAGATGGTAATATCTACGGGAATGAATCCATTTGCATCGCAAGTACCGATGGACGAGTTAATGGTAAGAATGCAGATTTCGATTCTAATTTCAATTTCATCAACACATCCACTCTGCGTAGTTATTTCTAATGTGACATCAAATTTATCAACTTCACTAAATGTATAAATTGGATTTTGAAGGGTAGAAGTATTATTATTATCATCAAAATCCCAGAACCAAGATACGATAGGATCATTAGAATCGCTAGTTGATAGATCTAAAAATTGGATCGTAATATCTGTATCATCCCATCCAAAATTCGCATCGCATTGACCATTTGAAAAGGTGTAAAATATAATAGAGCATAAAATGCTTAAATACAGTTTCATATTCAATTCTCTTTTGAATTATTAAGTTAAATGAAATGATCTTTAATCATATTATTTATTTTCTCAGTACGCTTTTTTATGCACTGAATCTTAACGATCCATCCACTTCTTAAAACTTCTGGTTTTTTCAGTACTTACAATAATATCATCTTTAAAAGCTGGATTTAAACTTAGTTTTAATCGAGAAGCACTATGTCTATTTATCGATTCAATCGATTCCAAATGAACAATAAATTGGCGATTTACTCGGAAAAAAACATTAGAATCTAACATGGATTCTAATTCATGTAATCTATAATCAGATGCAATTTTTTGATGATCATTTTTTACAAAATAGGATATTTTATTCTTTGAATAGATATAAGCGATTTCTTCTGTTTTAATGCTATAAAGCTTATTTCCAAATCTAATTAGAAATCTGTTTTTTAGTTTATTCTCTTCCCCAGATAGCGAAATGGTTTTAGGTGCTGTTGATGCTTTTTTAATAGCTTGGGATAATTCTATTTCTTTAATTGGTTTTAAAATATAATCCAAAGCATTTTGACGAAAAGCTTGTACTGCATATTCATCATAGGCAGTGGTGAAAATAACTTTACTCGTTATATTAGCCAGTCTGAATATTTCAAAACTATTACCATCAGCTACATGAATATCTAGAAATAAAATATCAGCTTGAGTTTCTGATGATAAAATATGATTTACTAGATCATTTATAGATTCAAAAATATTTGTTATTTCTATCTCCGGGTTTATTTTCTGAATCATCCTCTGCAATCGGTTTGCTGCTAGAGATTCGTCTTCAAGAATGATAGCTGTTTGCTTCATAGTTTTTTAAGGTATAAAGTGACTTCAAAAGTTTTATTATTATTTAAAACTAGTGGTTCAGTTAAACCAAGTAATTCAAACCTCCGTTTTAAATTAACTAGTCCAGTTCCTGTGCTATAAGTCTTTGATAATTTTGATTGATGAATATTTAAAACTTTCAGTTTTTCATTCTTTTGGTTTATTTCAATTAATAACGGTGACTCCCTACTTAAGACATTGTGCTTTATCGCATTTTCTACAAGCAATTGTAAAGACATAGGTGGCAGAGAATAACTTTCTTCATCTTCAATTGTTATTGAGACCGTAAATTTTTTATCAAATCTTTCTTTTAGTATATCAACAAATAGTGAGAGTAATTCTAATTCACTTGAAAGGCTAATGAGTTCATATTGTCCGTATTCCAATATTTTTCTATAGAAGTCTGTCATCCTTTGAACAAAAACAATTGATTTATCAGGATCTTCTTCGATGAGTCCCATCAAAGTATTAAATGAATTAAATAGAAAATGGGGGTTTAATTGTGTTTGTAAATTTGTTAATTGTTGCTCAATATTAGATTTCTCTAAATTTGCTTTTTCTAACTTCCTTTGTTCGACCAGTTTTCTCCAGCGCAAATAAAGCAAAGCTGCAACTAAGAAAATTACTATTCTAAACCATATTTGATTATACCAATGCTTTTTTATTTCAAAGGGATAAATAGCTATGGGAGCATTTCTAAAATTACTATTTATGGAAGCTTTTAATTTAAATTGATATTTGCCAGGTGTTAATTTGGCATATGAAACCGTTCTATCTTTTGTTGATCTCCAAGTGGCATCATATCCAACAAGTTGATATTGATAGGATAATTTATCAATGTCAGCTAACCAGCTAGCTGAATAAGAAAATTGAATATTATTTTCATCCTGTCCTAATTGACTTGTTTCAAATCTGGGTTCTAAATTTACATATAATGGATCCAAGCTAATTTTTGGATCTAATTGAGAATGGTAATCATTTTTATAATTATATAAATGATTATCATGAATAAAATATGTTGCTTCTTTAGTTTTTGTATAATTATTTAAAAACGGAGCTACATCAGATAAGCCAATATCCTTGTCAAATGGGGCATAATTGAGAGTGTTTGGATTTATAAAATCTATAGAATTATTTTTAATTGCGAGTAAAATATTATTGTCCAAAAAACACAATGATGTGTACACGCCATTATTTGTTTCAGTTAAATCTAAGCTGCTTATTTCAGTCCCTACAAATTTAGAAATACCCTTATTTGTTGAGCTAAAAAACAAATTTTGATTTTGATCTTCAGCAATTGCGTAAACAGAGCCAATTGGGGAACCATCATTAAATAATTCGAATTGTTCGCTTTGTTTAGTATTCATATCCCAGACCTTTAATCCTTTTCTATCTGTTCCAAAATATACTTTATCACCAGTCTGCAATATGGTGTAAACGTAGTTTTTGCCAATTTCATCATTTAATGTTTTCACAGGCCGAATTAGGGTTTCATGATCTTCAAATAAGGTAACCCCTGATAAAGATGAAACCCAAATATTGTCATTTTTTGAATAGAGGCATAAGACAGATTCGTTCTCTATGTTTGACCAATTTTTGTTTTTATATACTAGGGTTAGATTTTGATCATAAACTTTAATGCCTTTCGAAAAAGTGCCTACCCATAACTTCTTTTTATTGCTATTTAAGCTTGTAACATTATCTGAAGAAAGCTTTTGGAGTTGATTATTTTCAAGTAAAAATAAACCTGTTTTTGATCCAAGAAATAGTCTATTTTGGTGATGATGAACACATTGAATTTCAGCTAAATCTATTGCTTGTTTTTCAAAAGATATATTGGCTTTAAATAATTTATTATCGGTACTCGCAAACCATAAATTTTGGAAGACATCTATACAAAAGCTCTTTATTTTTTGATTGCTTTTAAATTTAAATAAAGACTTCCATCCTGAAGTAGTTTTCACTAAAATTTCATTTTCACGAGCGACATAAATTTTATTGTCATGAACTTGAATATCAATATTTTTGGCAATTTCAGTAAATGCGTAATTATCGATAGCCTCATTGGAATCTATACTTCCTATAGATACATCAAAATCACTATACCATAGTTTTTGAGCTGCAAATAGATTAGTAGCAATAATATCACTAAGTCCATGATCTTTTGTTAGCAGGTTAAATCTTATATGATTTTTATCAAAACCTATTTCTTGTATGCCTTGATCTGATGAGACATAATACTTGTCTTGAAATTCACAGATGTCATAAACTTCATTGCTAAGCAATCCATTCGAAGTATTTAATTTAAATAAATTAGCCTCTTCCTTTATATAAACACCCTTACCATATGATATAGCAGCCCACTTATTTGAGTCTTTGAAATGAATCACATTTATATGAGTACCTTCCTCTATAGTTTCGATAAATTGATTTTCTAAAGTATAAGGTGAAAAGATGTATACATTAGAAGTTTGAGTAACAAGTACTAATTCTTTTTCTTCATTTAATGACAAAGATGTTATGTCACTTTTATTTGGAGAAGACCATTTTATTTGTGACTCATAGCCATCGTATCGATATAGGGCATCCTTATAGTGAAACCATAAAAATCCTAGACTGTCAGATTGTAGATTGTTTAATTGGATATTATCATTGAAGGAGCTATTTGTCCAGACAGGAGTTTGGCTTATTGCTGAGGTGCAGAAAAGAAAACAAATTATGCTAAGCCATTTCATGGTCTTAGGACTAAACTTCCTTCAACAAAAACATCAATAGACTCGGCTATCTTTTGATAAACTATTCTCGGCAAATCTATTTGGTGATCCTCAAGGTCGATTTTGAACGTTGAGCTAAAAAGTATTTTATTACCTTGAATGTTCAGGTTGACATTTATAACTCTTTCAATATCTACGCCGTGGATATTTAGAATTCCTTTTGCTCGGTATTTGTTATTATCCGCTTCGATGGTTTCTAAAACTTTGCCTTTAAATAACGCAATAGGGTATTGATCTGTTTCCATGAAGTTTTCATAGAAGTGTATCTTTTGTAGCGGACTATTGAAGCCATCAAAAGATTTGATATATAATTTAAAAGCAAAGGTTTTATTTTGAATGTCTAAAGCTCCTTGTAATTCATTTGAAGTAGCGATTATGGTTTCAAGAGGTGCTGTTGATGTAAAAGTTACTTTATTATCAATAGAGCTAAACGTCTGCCCAACAAGGTTGTTGGACAAAATTAATAAGAAGCATATATATAACTTTTCCATCAATAGCAATGATAAATAATTTTCAACTAAGGTGAAACAGTAAATCTTATTTAGCTATCGATTCAGTTTTGATTTTATTGACTTCAGGTGTTTTTTGTAGGTATTGGGGAGTATGAAGAGTTAAGATTTAATTTTGATGGTAAAATTAGATGCTGAACACAAAGAACCCATCTCCTTTAGTGGAGTAACTTATGAGTATCGCAAAGCTGCGAAAAGAGGGGTGAATGAGTTAACAGTCAAATTATTAAATGGAAAATTGTCCTATCCTTTTTTAGTGGTCCTTAATACAGATTTACAATCGGTAAAAGTGATGAAGGGTTTTAAGGATACAGCTTGTTTGAAGTCTGAATTAGAAGCGTTGAATTTGTAAAAAGTAATTTTCAATATTTCAAGGAATAAGCCTATTGATTCAATAGGATTATTCCTTGATTATTTAGTTTGGACAAGCGACATGATAACTTTCTACCTGTCCATCGTCACTGATACGCAGCCTGTAGCAATTACCTGAACTAGATTTAAGAATGATACCTTTGTATGTACTATCTACAAACAGGTCGCCATCGGAGACTTCAAACCCAACGTTGATATTCAAATTATTTTGACAAGCATTTCCAATCCCATCTCCATTACTGTCTGCTTGACTTGAATTGCTGATAGTGGGGCAGTTGTCACAACCGTCGCCCACACCGTCGGAATCTTGGTCCGATTGGTCAGGGTTAAAATCATTTGGGCAATTATCTATACTGGATATGATTCCATCTGCATCTTCATCTGGACAAGTCGAAAAGACATCTATATAATTCATACAACCGTTCCCATTGTTTTGTATGTTAAATCCTCCACTGATTCGTCCCGTGCTTTGCAAAAAACTTATTGTACAACAATCCGAAAGCGTTGCATTATTTGAAATGTTAGGTGAACGAAGTAATTGTAAATTATTAAGTGCACTAATATCAGTTAAAAGGGAATTATTAGAAACTGTCAGTGTAGAAGAAATCAATTTGAGATTTGATAAAAAATTTAAATCGGATAGATCTTCATTGTTGATGTTCAGAATGTTTATTGCTTCAAGATTGTTAAAGCCTGATATACTGTTCAAGCCATTTGAAAATAAAGCTAGTTGACCTGATATTTGGGTAACATTAGGAAAAATATTTAAAGTACTTAAAGAAGTATTGTTTTGAAAACTCACTGAGCTT
>CALGNN010000235.1 GCA_937961455.1 uncultured Saprospiraceae bacterium | reverse complement strand
TGCTTACTCCTATCTATGGTCTAATGGGGCTACGACATCTGCTGTCAACAATTTGGCGCCAGGTAATTACACGGTCACCATTACAGATAGCAAAGGATGCATGGTCAATCAGTCGATCAACATCAGCCCAGTTAATTGCTTGAATATATCACTGACAAGTTCTCATAGTGACATCAGTTACAATGGACTAAGTGATGGTGCTGCTTCGGTAAGTCCTTCTGGTGGGCAGAGTCCTTATTCTTATGATTGGTCAAATGGTGCTTCTACTTCAAGTATCAATAATTTGGCTGCTGGCACTTATACAGTAACCGTTACGGATAATATTGGATGTCAAGTATTTAGTTCATTTAATATTGATCCGGTTGATTGTAGCACCCTTAATTTGGATGTGGCAAGTACAGATTTAAGTTTTGTAGGGGCCAATGATGGAACAGTCGATGCAATAGTATCTGGTGGTTTCTCACCTTAAAATTATCTATGGAATACTGGACAAGTTGCTCCTTCTTTAACAGGCTTAGGACCGGGAACTTATACGGTAACGATAACAGATAATCTTGGATGTGAAACTATTGGTTCTGCGGTTATCAATAATGTTGATTGCTCTTCACTAAATCTTTCGATTAATACTTCTGACGAAAGTCAGTATCAAGCGAATGATGGATCTGCATCTGCCATTGCTTCCGGAGGGCAAGCACCCTATACCTATAATTGGTCTAATGGTGCAACTACCCAGAGTATTTCAAATTTAGCTCCAGGCAATTATGCCGCTACTCTAACAGATAACAATGGATGTTCAACTATTAAAAATTTCAACATCCTACAAGCCCAAACTGGATTCCTTACTGGTAGAGTTTATGAAGACAAAAACAACTCTGGAAGTTTTGATGGCAATGACACTGGTATCGCCAATGTGGATGTGGAAATCACAGAGAGCAATGGTAATACTTTAACTGTAACAACTAATGCATCTGGAAATTGGTTAAGCATTGTAAGGCCTGGTCTTAGTCTCATAGACATTTTAGATACCAACGGTCTATTAGCTACAGCTACTCAGAGTGAAGGAAATGATCCAACACTTGCAACAGCTGTATTAGGACAGACGGTAGATGCAGGAGACGATGGATTTACCTTCTTCACAGAGGTATGCGGTATGTTATTTTATGATAAAAATGCTAATGGCTTAAAAGAGATTAGCGAACCTTATCTACAAGATGTAGAAATTATTATTACCGATCAGATTGGAGATGTGCATTATGCCTATACAGATAACAATGGATCATATTGCATTCAAATAATACCTGGTAACACCACTATTTTTGTTAACGAGAATGATGAAAATTTTCCGAGTGGAGCGATTGTAACACAAAATACCAATCCACAATCTTTAAATATATCTAATGGATCAAACCAAGCAAGTGATATGGGATTCTTTAGGTGGATAGACTTAAATATTCAAGTTTACTTAGAAGGTGCGCTATCAGAAGGCTCTGGAATTGTCAACTTTGGCAATGAAATGAGAACAGAGTTAAATGACATTCAAGTTTTACCTGGTCAAACTTATATTGGAGGTCTGTTTGGTAATGAATATTTTCCTCCAGGACAACCTTACAATCAAGCGCCTTGGTTTTATAATGGATCTGAGGGAGATGCTTTTGATTCTGGAGGAGATCCTAATCAAGGTGATGCAGGATATCCAGGAAATACCGTTGATTGGATCTTAGTTTCCTTAAGAACTGGTCTTGAAAAGTCAGAGGAAGTTTGCAGTGTTGTAGGCCTACTTATGAATGATGGACAAATACTTCTACTTGACAACTTTGATTGTGATAATCTTGAAAATGAATTTTATCTAGTCGTTGAGCACAGAAACCATTTAATAACAATGACTAGTAATAAAATTGCTCTTGTTAATGGAACTCTAGCTTATGACTTTACCATAAATCAGACTTATATGGATGCATTTGGTCTTTCTTCTGGGCAAAAAGAAATTGTTACAGAAAGTGGTCTAACTAGATATGTAATGTTTTCTGGCAACGCTGATCAAATATCAACAAATGCAGCAGACACTGATGTTAATGTAAATGATAAAATAATATGGGAACAATCTAATAATGATTTCCCAGTGTACTTGTATGGTGATTTTGATTTATCAGGAGATACCAATGTAAATGACAAATTACTTTGGGAGAGCAATAACAATAATTTTAGTTCTGTCCCTAGATAGAAAGCATTTTTAAGTGTCTTGAGTTTATAGATCTTTAAATAGTCTAGCTAATTAAGTACGTTTCTCTGTGTAAATTTCAAGACTCATTTTAAGGCTTAGAATTGGTAAAATTTTATTCATTATTAAATGAAAAAAAATCTTAAAAATTCAATAAAATTTACATTTGTATAAAACTATTCTGCAATCTTACATTTTTACAAATCTGACTTCAAAATTCCCTTTTCTTGCCTGATAAGAAAATCGTAATATTTAATAAAAAAAGCCCTTGAGTTGTTAAACTCAAAGGCTATTGATTGAAACTTTAATAATATGAATATATTATCAATTACAGTTTCATCGTCGATTGTAACTATGATAGAAAGTTAGTTATAAAAACTAAAATATATACTAGATATAGTTACAATTATTCTTTTGTCAGTTTGGTAAACTCTGCAATTATGTCTCTATCAATTTCATCAGAAAGATATCTGAAGTGACCATATTTATCAATTATATGATAGAGTGGGATTGATGAAATTTCATAATCCAATTTTAATCTACTTTGATCTGCAGCAAAATAATTTTCACCCGTAGTAGGAATTGTTTGTAATCCTTTTTTCCAAGCCTCTTTATTCGAGTCTATCGAGACATTTAAAATAAGTACACCTAATTCTTCTAATTGGCGTCTAGTGTCATCATATTTATTAAAACCTTTTATGCAAGGTCCACACCAACTAGCCCAAAAACTTAAATAAACTACTTTTCCTCGAAGGTCTTTTAATTCAATTTCTTTACCTTCTATATCAACCATTGAAAAATTTGGTGCTTCTGCAATAGGTTTGCTTTGGCTATGATTGAAAATCGAAAGAAATAGGAATATTAAAATAGATTTGCTCATTTTTTAAAATCAATATATTGACACAATATTGAGCTATCTAATCGATCAATCTTTTTTTCTGCTACCCTTTTCTTTAATAATTTAATCGTATCCAATGCGGCTTTATCTGTTAATGCAGCAATACTTTTTTGAATACTATTTATATTATCAAGTTTAAATCGATTAGAAGACTCTTCTTTAAAACGTTTTAAATGAGAATTAAATTCACGATTGGTAAACTTCTTACCCTTAACTAAAATAGATATTAAGAACCTATTATCGTTTATGGATTTCATGTCTTCATAAACATCATCTATATCATCGTTCATTTCAGTAATTAAATCAAAATAACTCCAGTCAGCTAATTTTAAAAATTTCTTATTAGAAGGAGACTGAAAGTAAATGAGTTTTCTCATCAGTTTCACATCACAGGATTTATAGAAATAAAAATATTTCAAACTTAGTTCTGTAGGAAATTTATTTTTTCGCAAACCCAACTCATGTTGTTGATATTTATAGATTTGCTTGCAAAATTCATCTAATCTGCGTTTGGGTACTCCAATTTTTTGCAAGCATCGATAGATGGCCTTCCATTTAATTTTGAGTTGTTTTTCACTCGTTTTCCAGTTACTTTCTAAATACAAATCTAGCTCATAGATAGCTGATTGTAAGTCAACTAAATCACTTAAAAAAGACTTTTTATTATGTATCTTTGATAATTCAATAAGCAAAGGTAATTGACGATAATTGAATAATTTTTGAATTTTATCAGTCATACTATAGTTTATATATTAAATGAGTTCGTACCCTTAGTTTTAATGTCTCAAGATGTAAATAATACTTATCATGCGAATATTGATCGTAATATTTTTTTTTCTTTCGGTTAGCAATGCCTATTCCCAAAATCCAACTACCGCACAAGTAGATTCTCTAAAGAAAATTGGGTATGAAATTACAGCTATACCTCAATCGGGTGGGTCTACATTATACAAAGCAAAGGATTTATTTTTAAATGATCCTGCTAAGAAAGCCATGATTGATCAACAACGATTATTGCTTAAAGATTCCAAGACGTTCTATGGTTTTTATACAAATAATGCTGGCAAGTCTGGTCTTGAAATATTACACGTTGTATCAGGATCAGATGCAGCTATTGCAGGCATTAAAAAAGGAGATATTATAAAATATGTGAATGGCAAATTAATCAGATCATCTAGTCTTCTGATTAAATCATTGCTAGACAACAAGCCAGGAGACCTTATTGCAATAGGCTTGACACGAAATGGTGAACAACTAGAAAAAGAAATTAAACTATCCCAAAGTCCATTTATTTCAAGAGCTATTGCAAATGAAGCATTACGCAAACAGCGAATTGCTGAAATGGAAAAATTAAGTATCGAAAATGCTAAGAGAGAAAAGGAAAAGAGAGATTCAGAAAAAGAACGCCAAGATGCAATTGCAAAAGAACAATCAGAGAAAGCAGAACTTGAGGCTAAAAAATTAGAAAAAGAAAGATTAGCTAAAATTGAAAAAGACAAATTAGCTGCAGAAGAAGAAAAAGCAAAACTTGCAAAATTAGAGACCGAACGAAAAGAAAAATTAGAAAAGGAAAGATTAGCTAAAATTGAAAAGGACAAAATAGCTACAAAAGAAGAAAAAGCAAGACTTGCAAAATTAGAAATTGAACGTAAAGAAAAATTAGAGAAAAAACGTCTTGCAAATTTAGAAAAGGAAAAAGAACGCTTAGCCAAAATAGAAAATGAGCGTTTAGCTAAAATTGAAAAAGAAAAACAAGCTCAAATTGAAAAGGAGCAATTAGCTGCAGAAGAAGAAAGATTGGCTAAATTGAAGAAAGAGCAACAAGCTAATGTAGAAGCAGAGCGTTTGGCAAAAGTAGAGAAAGAACAAGAAGCTAAAATTAAAGAAGAAGAACGTTTAGCCAAAGTAGAAAAAGACCGTTTAGCAAAACTTGAAAGAGAACGTTTAGTTGCTGCTGAAGCTCAGAAGAAAAAATTAGAAAACGAAGAAAGGAAAAGACTAAAAGAGAAAGAGCGTAATGCTAAAAAAGAAGCAAAAGCCAGAATTGAGAAAACAAAAGCAGATAAACCAAAGGAACCCAAACCGAAGAAACAAGTGAATGATCAGGCTTCTGCAGATAACTTTTATAACATTGATGAGCAAGATTTGAAAAAAATCAATGACATAAAATCAACGTTAAAAAATAAATGGGATAATGAAAAAAAGGCTTCAGAAAATCCTGAGTATATTGAAATGACCCAAGAAGTGGCTTCGATGATTTTACGTGATCATGGAATACAAGCCAATGCTGCAAGAAACAATGAGGGTGCAGTAATCACAGGAGTATCAGAAAACTCCTATGCAGCAAAGATTTTTAATATTGGAGATATCATCTTCAGCGTTGATGACAATTTAGTAAAAAACCATATTGATCTTGCACTCGTGCTAGAACATATATTCAATGGAGACAAGGTTAATCTACTTGTATTAAGAAACAATTCAGTAAAAAAATTAAAGTATAAACCCTTAGATCAACCCTAATCACGGTGCCGGATTCGGAATTGATTCATGTACCCTTTCAATCGCTCTATAGGCTTCTGGTGGAATAACAATATTTACACTTGCTATATTATTTTTTAGTTGTTCTAAATTTGTAGCTCCAATGATATTTGAACAAATAAAAGGTCTAGTATTTATAAACGCTAAAGCCATTTGAGCAGGATCCAGATCAAATTCTGAAGCTATTTGAAGATAGCGTTCGGTTGCTAAATGACAATTCTCACTTTGATATCTTGTGAAATGTTTGTCAAATAACTTAAGTCTAGCATCTTCCCTAGCCTTTCCCGTATGATATTTACCTGTTAACAATCCAAAGCCCAAAGGACTATAAGCTAATAAGCCTACTTCTTCTCTAATACTCATCTCTGCGAGCCCCACTTCAAAAAGTCGGTTTAATAGATTGTATGGATTTTGAATTGATGACATTCGAGGTAAATCATGGTCATCTGAAAGTTTTAGCAATCGATGTAATCCCCACGGTGTTTCATTTGAAACCCCTATATATCTGATTTTGCCTTCTTTTTGAAATGTTTTTAAACATTCAAGGACTTCAAAAAAATTGTCCTGCCATTTATCATTTTCATTGTGCTTGTAAGACCGTTGTCCAAACATATTGGTTTTTCGTTCTGGCCAGTGCAATTGATATAAGTCAATGTAATCTGTTTGAAGTCTTTTAAGACTGCCTTCTAAGGCAATGTTTAATTGCTCTTTGGAAAAGTCCAAATCCTCTCTAATATAATTCAGATTTGCCGCAGGACCTGCAATCTTTGTACCTACGATTACTTGGTCTCTGCATTTTCTTGCGTTCAACCAAGTCCCAATTATTTCTTCGGTTTTTCCTTGTGTTTCAGATCTGGAAGGGACTGCATATAATTCAGCCGTATCAATGAAATTCACTCCATGATCTTTTGCATAGTCTAATTGTAAATGTCCTTCTGCTTCAGAATTTTGCTCACCAAATGTCATGGTGCCTAAACATATCGCACTTACTTTGAGATCAGTCTTTCCTAGATTATTGTATTTCATGAATTTGTAATTGATAACAAATCTAAAAGATTGCCAGTTAAGTTAGTGCATTACAATGTAAAAATACCTTGCTTTAAGGGTAAACAAAAAAGAGCCGCATCGCTTACGATACAGCTCTTGAACACACTATGAGAACACCCTAATATTCTTTGTTTAAGTTCTTTCCCTTATAAACGGCATAAGTCAAAAAAAGATTTCTTAATGAAAAGTTAAACTTTCAACTGATGGGTTTCTTAGTATATTTACAACAAATTAATAAACATTGATTTCACAGAAATCCATAGATGAAGTTTTTGAAAGTGCTCGGATAGAAGAGATCGTAAGAGCCTATGTTGATCTCAAAAAACGTGGTGCTAATCTCTTAGGTCTCTGCCCTTTTCACAATGAAAAGACGCCTTCTTTTACCGTGTCTCCTGCAAAGAATATTTATAAATGTTTTGGCTGCGGTAAAGGTGGCAATAGTGTGCAATTTATCATGGAGCATGAAAAGATGACTTTTCCTGAAGCCATCAAACACCTAGCTGAAAAACTCAACATTGACCTAGAAGAAACTTTCAATAGTAATTTCTCCAAAGAAGATCAAGAGCAAAATGAAAGTCTCTATATCATCAATCAATTTGCAAAAGAATATTTTAATAAACAGTTGACTGATACCGACTATGGCAAAAGTATCGGAATGGCCTATTTCAAAAGTAGAGGCTTTAGTGAACAGACTATTTCAAAATTTGGCTTAGGATATGCGCCCCAAGGATCTGACAAATTTCATAAGAAAGCTATCGAATCAGGATATAAAGCTGAACTGATTAGGAAGGCAGGTTTGGCAAATGATCACGGAAGAGATTTTTTTAGAAATCGAGTAATGTTTACCATTTTTAATCTCAGTGGTAAGCCTGCAGCATTTGCAGGAAGAACCATGAGTACCGACAAGAAAAGCCCCAAATACATAAATTCCCCTGAAACAGACATTTATAATAAGTCTAAGACACTTTATGGGTTAAACTTTGCACGTAAAGCTATTAGGACTGCTGATGAAAGCCTTCTGGTCGAAGGGTATACAGATGTTATTACCTTACATCAAAATGGAGTAGAAAATGCTGTTGCAACTTCTGGAACTTCACTTACAGAAGGACAGATTCGCATTCTTAAAAGATATAGTGATAATATTAAAATTCTCTATGATTCTGATAATGCCGGTATCAAAGCTGCACTCAGAGGATTGGATATGTTGCTAGAGCAAGGACTCAATGTTAAAATTGTTTTACTTCCCGATGGAGATGATCCAGATTCTTTATTGCGTAATCTTGGAGTAAGTGCTTTTAAAGAATTTATAGAAGAGAAGGCCAAAGACTTTATTTTATTTAAGACAGAGTTATTTGCTGAGGAGTCTAAGAAAGATCCCATTAAAAAATCCAAGCTAGTTAAGGACATCGTATCAAGCATTGCTAAAATTCCCGATCCGATCATTCGTAATTCTTACGTTCAATATTGTTCTGAATTAATGAGAATTGAAGAACATGTGTTAATTGCGGAAACAAAAAAAGCCATCAAAGAAATATTGCGTCAGCGTAAACTGAGAGGAGACTATGAAAGAAGAACCTTAGCATCTAAACTCACAGTTGAAGGAGAAGCAAAAGCGGCTAACGATATTAAATTTAGAGAGTTTAAAGATGAGTTTCAAGAAAAGGATATCATTCGAATATTGGTAACTGGTGGAGATAAATTTGTTGATAAGGAAGAAAAAATATTGGTAAGTGCATTAATCGTGGATGAGTTAGCTGAAATAGAGGATTGCTTTGAAAACCCCATTTATGCTAAAATCTTTGAGCACACCAAAACAGCCATAAGTCAAGGTGTCAAACCTAAATTGGAGTACTACGTGAATCATCCAGATGCTGACATTGCAGGCACGGCTGTTTCTTTGAGTAGCACAGAGCATGAATACAGTCCCAATTGGATTGACAAATGGAAATTGCCTTTGCAGTCTCAAGATGCACCCGAAGATAATTTTAGTAATGATAGCTTTCAATCCATTCTTCATTTCAAAAGAAGAAAGGTCAGAAAACTCATGAAAGCCACTCAAGCCAAAATCAAAGAAGCAGAACTAGCTGATGACTTTGAAGAAGTAATCTTTCAAACCAAAATTTACATTACGCTTAAAGAGACCGAAAATATCATTGGTCAAAAAACCAAAACCGTCGTATTACCTGATTAATTTCTATTGAGACAATTTAAATCGTCAAAAGCTTTAGTCAATCTTTTAACAAAACTTTTCTCTCCTTCTCTCAACCACTTTCTCGGATCATAGAATTTTTTGTTAGGAATATCAGCTCCATCAGGATTACCTATTTGTGCTTGTAAATAACCATTATTTACACTTTCATAGTTTCTGACACCATCCCAAAAGGCCCACTGCATATCTGTATCAATATTCATCTTCACTGCACCATACTTGATAGCCTCTCTAATCTCTTCAGTTGAAGATCCCGATCCTCCGTGAAAAACAAAATTGACAGGATTGTCTTTTGTTCCAAATTTTTCTTTGATATAATCTTGAGAGTTTTTAAGAATGATAGGTCTTAATTCTACATTTCCTGGTTTGTATACACCATGTACATTTCCAAATGCAGCAGCTACTGTAAATCTATCACTGATTACTGATAAGCGTTCATAAGATTCAGCAACTTCCTCTGGCTGTGTGTATAATTCACTATTGTCAACATCGGAATTATCAACACCATCTTCTTCACCACCTGTTATACCTAATTCTATTTCCAGGGTCATCCCAAGGGCACTCATCCGCTTCATGTATCTTTCACATATTTCTAGGTTTTCTTCCAAAGGCTCTTCAGATAAATCTAACATGTGCGAGCTAAAAATAGGAAAGCCATGTGTTTCAAAATGCTTCTCAGATGCGTCAATCAATCCATCGACCCAAGGAAGTAATTTTTTAGCGCAGTGATCCGTATGCATGATAACAGTAACGCCATACAATTCAGCCAATCGATGCACATGCATAGCTCCTGAAAGAGAGCCAGCTATGGCAGCTTTTTGATCTGTATTATCTATGGATTTTCCAGCCATGAAAGTACCTCCTCCATTGGAAAACTGTATGATGACTGGAGAGTTAACTTCTTTCGCAGTCTCCATGACGGCATTGATTGAATTCGATCCAACTACATTTACTGCAGGTAAAGCAAAGTCATTCTCATTCGCATAATTCAATAATTCGGTTACCTCATCACCGTGAAGGACACCTTTTCTAAATTTAGTTGTACTCATGTTATAATTTAAATAATTCCGTGTTCAGTTAAATATCTTTCTGCATCTAAGGCTGCCATGCATCCTGTTCCAGCTGCAGTTACTGCTTGTCTGTATGTAAAATCTTGGGCATCTCCACTCGCGAATACACCTTTGGCTTTAGTTTTCGTGCTTCCTGGTTCGGTTATTAAATAACCCGCATCATTTCTATCTAGATAATCCATAAAGATATCTGTGTTGGGTTTATGCCCTATAGCCATAAAACAAGCTTTCACCGGAATGGTAGTTTCTTCTTGTGTCTTATTATTTACTACTAAGACTGAATCTACTTCTTCCTCACCTTGTATCTCTTTAACCTCTGTGTTCCAATGAATTTGGATGTTTTCAGTGCTCTTCACTCTATCCTGCATAATTTTTGAAGCTCTCATTTCATCTCTTCTTACAAACATATGCACCTTAGGACATAACTTGGCCAAGTACAAAGCTTCTTCAGCTGCTGTATCCCCTGCCCCAACTAAAGAAACATCAAGTCCTTTAAAGAAGAAGCCGTCACATACTGCACAGGCTGATACTCCCTTGTTCATAAAAGTTTGCTCAGATGGAATACCAAGCCATTTAGCTGAAGCACCAGTAGCAATTACTATGGTGTGGGCTTCGATTTCTGTTCCTCCTTCTGTCCATGCTTTATGCACTGGGCCGGAAAAGTCAACCTTGGTTATCATTTCAGATACGATTCTTGTTCCAAAACGCTCTGCCTGTTTTCTAAAATCTTCCATCATCTGTGGCCCCATGATTCCGTCAGGATATCCTGGATAATTTTCAACATCTGTGGTAATCATCAATTGTCCACCTGGCTCATGACCTGTATATAATAGTGGCTTTAAATTAGCTCTCGCTGCATAAACCGCTGCTGTATAACCTGCTGGACCTGAACCTATAATTAGGCATTTTTCAATACTTTCATTTTCACTCATATAGTATAAATGTTAATTCGTCTAAGTTTTTAAGTACAAATAAAATTCTTTCTTTACTTTTTGTGTTAGTTATTTAGATAATATTTCATAGAAATGGCATATCTCTACACATTTGCATATTTGACGAGTCTTTTTGGCTTAATTTTTTGGTACCAAGTACAGGGTAACAAAAAACGCAGTAGGCTCATGAGCACCTTGTTTTTAGGTGGCTATATCACTTATGCGCTAGCTTTAACTTTTGCAGATGGTTTAGTATCAGCTAAACTTATCATACTAGCTAGAGATATGTTTGTAATGGCAGTTGTTTCTCAAATTTTCAATTATAGCAAAAATAACAAATTGAGTTTTGCCATCCTATTTGTTTTCTTGATACTTGCTATCAAATTCTTCTACTTTAATAAATTAACAAGCAGTTTTGTTCAACTAGCGGAAGCTTCAACAAAAAGTGAAATTAATATATCTGATGATTGGGAATTATTATTTGAGATAAATGACATTAATGAACTGGAACATTTCAAGCCGACTATTGAAAAATATGATCTAAGCATACAAGCGGCCTTTGATCCTCAATCAAAAGAAATTACGGTTTTAGATGATTACTATTTGTTAGGTATTCCAGATAAAAGTGAAGTATATTTTGAGGCTATTAAAGCTAAATTACAAAATACAATAGGTGTAACATGGGTTGAAGAAAATGAAGTAATCTCTATTGATCCCCTAGAAGCAAATACCATTAGTAGAGCTCCTATTAACTACGGAATCGATGATCCTGAACTAGACAAACTATGGGGATTTGAGAAAATGAATATCCAAAATCTCTTTCCTTTTATTGAGAAAAATAAAGATAAGATTCAGCAACAAGCACTATTGGTAATTTTAGATACTGGTATTGATAGTGAGCATGAAGACATAAAAGCCAACTACAAATCTATTAAATCAAAATACGATTCTGATGCTAACATGCATGGAACGCATTGTGCAGGAATCGCTGCCTCAGTTAATAATAACGGCCTCGGTATTGCCTCTTTTAATGCCAATAATGAGCTTTATAAAGTGAGCAGCATTCAAGTATTAAGTGGCATGGGCACGGGTACTCAAAACGTTATCATAAACGGGATGATAGAAGCTGCTGACAATGGAGCTGATGTGATTTCAATGTCACTTGGTGGAAGATCAAGCCATACAAAACAAAGAGCCTATAATAAGGCAGTTGAATATGCAAATAAAAAAGGGGCGATAGTAGTTGTTGCAGCAGGAAATGCAAACATTGATGCAATACACGCTACACCTGCTAATGCAAAAGGGGTAATTACAGTAAGTGCAACAAATGATCAAATGGATAAGGCCAGCTTTTCTAATACGGTTCAATCTCTTGAAATGGGTCTTGCTGCTCCTGGCAAAGACATATATTCTACCGTACCCAAAAACCAATACAAGAGTCTTAATGGCACGAGTATGGCGACTCCTTATGTGGCGGGTGTTGTCGCGATGTTAAAATCTTTTGATCCAAATTTGACAACAAAAGAAGCTTTTAAGATTCTTCATAGTACAGGTATAAGTACCAATCAAAAAGAAATGACAGGGCCTTTTATTCAACCTTCCGAAGCCTTGAAACTCTTGCTCAATTAGCTTATAATTTTTCAATTAATTTAAGCCTGCGATTTAATACCTTTGCATTGGTTAAACACAAACATGACTTATAGATATTTCATAATATTAATGCTTGGCTCATTGTTCTTGATACAATGTAAGAATGAATCTGTTGAAGTAAATACATCCGACGAAAAAGAGCGTTATCAAGATATTATCAGAAACCCAATCACTGCAAATGGAACAGTAGATGGTGACCAAGTAGCTGAAATTAGTTTTATTGATAATTCCTTTTCTTTTGATACCATTCAAGAAGGTAAAAGCATTGAACACGAATTTGAATTTAGCAATACAGGAAATGTTTCTCTAGTAATTAGTAAAGTGCAATCGACTTGTGGATGTACAGTACCTAGCTGGCCAGATCAAGCCATAGCTCCTGGTGAATCATCGAAGATTAAAGTCATTTTTGATAGCGAAGGAAAACCTAAGAAGCAGGTAAAACCCATTACAGTTATTGCAAACACGATTCCTAATAAGACGATACTCATTATTGAAGGATATGTTATTCCAAAAGAAGGAGAAGACTAGTTAAGCAATTCGAATGCAAATTCTATATTTGCATTTTAAAGAAAGTACAAAATGAACAGTATGAATTTAATGGACCTATTTATTTTACAATCAGGAAGTTTAACTGAAACATTAGGAATGTGGGGGCCTCTTGTTTTAATGGTCGCTGTGTTTTACTTTTTTATCATAAGACCTCAGTCTGTAAAACAGAAAGCACAAACCAATTTCATCAGTTCCATGAGCAAAGGAGATGAAGTCGTTACTGCCAGTGGTTTGATAGGAAAAATTACAAAAATTGAAGGCAGCCAAGTCCATTTACAAGTTGATAATAAAACTTTTATTAGAGTTTTAAGATCCGCGATATCTAAAGAAATGACTGAAGCATTAAGCAAGAAAGAAGAAAGCTAGGAAAACGAGTTTGATTCGCATTTGCTTTTTGTTTAAGCACGTTTATACATTTTTATTTACTCTTTCATATTTATTATTATGAGAACCCTACTCATCTTAACTGTCTTCCTATTGCATTCTTGTACGCCAAAAACTTCAGTAAAAGTTTTAGAAAATAAAGAATACAGTATTAAAGAAGTCCAAGACGCATTTATTTCAGGTGAATATTCTGTAAGAGACCTTGTTAGTTTTTATTTGGATCGGATAGAAAAAATAGATCAAGCTGGGCCAAAAATCAATGCAGTTATTCAAATAAATCCTGATGCCCTTGCAATCGCAGACTCCTTAGATCAATTGATTAGAGCTGGTCAAGTAAAAGGTAAAATGTTCGGGGTACCGGTATTATTAAAAGATAATATTGACACAAAAGATAAAATGTATACAACAGCTGGCTCAAGAGCATTAGCAAATTCTAAACCTCTTCAAGATAGTTGGGTAGCTGCAGCTCTTAGGAAAGAAGGCGCTGTAATATTAGGCAAGGCCAATTTGAGTGAATGGGCAAATTTTCGAGGCAAACAATCTTCTAGCGGTTGGAGTGGTGTTGGCGGCCAAACTAAAAACCCCTATGTTTTAGATAGGAATCCTTGTGGATCATCAGCAGGATCTGGAGCTGCAGTTGCAGCTAATTTATGCATTGTAGCAATTGGTACAGAGACGAACGGTTCAATTGTTTGTCCGTCTACAAGTAATGGAATTGTTGGAATTAAACCTACAGTCGGGCTTATATCAAGAGTTGGAATTATTCCGATCTCTTATACCCAAGATACCCCAGGTCCAATGGCTAGAACAGTTGAGGATGCGGCTATATGTTTAGAGTCTCTTATAGGAGTAGATCCCAATGATCTCAAAACTCGAAACAACAATAGGAAACTAAGTACAAAATTTATTAGTAGTCTCAATAGTGATGCGCTGTCTTCAAAAAGGATTGCCTATTATACTGCATCTAAAGGCATCAATAAAGAAGTAGACAAATTGATGGATGAGAGTATTGAAATCCTAAAATCTAAAGGCGCAGTAGTTATTGAATTAGACAGTATTTTTAGTCCAGAAGCTTATGGACACTCCTTCAATGTTATGAAATATGAATTTAAGGAGGGCCTAAATCAATACTTGAAAAACCTTGGGGCGCAAAATCCAATTCAATCGTTGACAGAATTGATAAGTTTTAATTTAGAAGATTCTGTAGAGCTTATGCATTTTGGGCAGGAACTATTGATAGAATGTGATTCCATTAGTTTTCTTGATGCGGAAGCCTATTTAAATTCCTTAAAATCTATGAAAGAGTTGACACAAAAAGATGGCATTGATCGTGTTTTTGAAAGCCTGAAATTAGATGCAATTATCGCTCCGACAGGAGGTCCCGCCTGGAAAACTGACCATGAAAATGGAGACAAATTTGAATTGGGAAGCTCCTCTCCTGCTGCCATTTCAGGATATCCTAACATTACAGTTCCCATGGGTTTTGTAGGTGATTTACCTGTCGGCATTTCATTTTTTGGACAAGCTTGGACAGAAGAGCAATTAATCGCAATGGTCTATTCTTACGAACAAGCTACGACACATCGAAGAGCTCCTAAATTCTTAAAAAACTAAATAAAAAAAGGTGAAATCTGAGAACAGATTTCACCTCTATATAAATCGCGAGAAATTTTCTTTTTAGTTACTTAAAGCTTCAATTCGTTCTTTATACTCGCTTGCTTTATCTAGCTTATTTTGTCTAGCATAAATTTCTTTTAATGCTATCAAAGTATTCATATCATTTGCATTTCTAGATTCTGCCTGCTCGAAGAAAGGAAGTGCTTTTGCAAACATAGCATCCATTTCTATCTTCTTTGCTTCATACTTAGCAGTTCCTTCTTTTGAATAATCATCAGAAAGTGCATTTACTGCATTTGAGAGTAAAGCCGCTTTGTTATAATATAATGCGCCCATACTGTAAAAAGCTTCAAACTTGTCTGGAGCTAACTCCATACTCTTAGAATAGTACTTTTCTGCATTTGCATAGTGTGCAGCTGCATCAGGAGTACCATTGGCTTTTTGATAAAGATTGTCATACACATTTCCTAAAGTCGTATATAAGGAAACGTTATTGGGTTCTTTTTCAATAGCCGTTTCAAGTTTACCAATCAATTCATTCATTTTACCTTCCTTCAGGTAATGGTTGATTTCATTGAATAATAATGAAGTGTCATCTGGAAATTTCTCTCTTCCTTCTGCTAAAATATCTGGAGCAGTACCATCATTTTCAGCAACTGCTATTTTGTACAATCCTTCGTAAACCGCAGGATTATCATAATTGGCTGCTCTTAATTCGTTAAAATATGGCTTTGCTTCAGTAAGCATTTCTCCATATAATCCACTAACTGCTACTAAATACAATTGATTGTTGTAGTCATCATCATTCTTAAGCACAGACTCAAGACCATTTTCTTTCAACAATTTATGCCCAGCTAATACTGGCTGAAACAATTTGAATGCTGAACCATACTCTTTCAGGTTTAAGAAGTGATCTCCTATATAATTAAGATTAGAAAGAGACTCTTTAACCAAGTTTAAGGCATCTTTTGATTCAAATTTTTTCTCTGCAAATTGCAATGCAGATTTTGCTGCATTAAAGGCTTCAATTCCTGCAAAAGGATTTTTCAATTCATAAGCTTCGTCTAATACTTTTTTCTTTACATCATCTCCAATCAACTCATTAAAGATGGTACCGTACATTAACCAAGCTTTGCTATTTTTTGAAAATGCGTCTGTAGCAACAACAGACTGGATAAGACCTTTGGCTTCTACTAGTTTATCATAATTATCTGTAGGAGCAAGATTGTAGTTTCCTAACAATTTACCTGCTTTTTTCAGAGCTTTAGCAGGATCAAGATCTTGCGCAGAAACTCCACCAACAAATATTAATAAAGAGAAGAGGCTGAATATTAATTTAAATTTCATCGCTAAATATTTATTACTTTAATTTTTAATTATACTTATAAGACAAAAATTAGTCCGAAAGTATCTTTAAACAGTGTTAATTTTTTAAAAAAAAACGTTAAAACTATTCTTCTTCGTCAGATACTTCTTCTTTAGCTAAGACTGCAACATCTGCAATTTCTTCGCCATCTCCTAAACGAATAACACGCACTCCTTGTGTCGCTCTACCCATAATTCTAATGTTATCTAGAGACATTCTAATAATAATTCCGTCCTTAGTAGTAATCATTACATCATTATCACCATCTACAGCCTTTATCGCTACCACTTTACCTGTTTTATCAGAGATTTGCATGGTTTTCACACCCTTACCACCTCTATTGGTGATACGATACTCATCAATCTCTGTTCTTTTTCCATTTCCTTTAGCAGAAACAACCATAATAGATTTTGATTTATCATTAGGATCTACTGATACCATTCCTACTACTTGATCTCCTTCATCATCTAGTTTGATACCTCTAACTCCTGCTGCTGAACGTCCCATGGGTCTCACTCTCGATTCATCAAACCTAATGGCTCTTCCCGTCATATTTGCTAAGAATATGTGCGAATTACCATTGGTAAGTTTTGCATCAATTAACTGATCCCCTTCCTTTATAGTTATGGCATTGATTCCATTGGTTCTGGGTCTAGAGAAGGCCTCAACTGAGGTCTTTTTTATGATACCTTTCTTGGTACAGAAAGTAATGTAATGTGAATTTTGGAAATCAGTATCTGTTAGATCTTTTAAAACGATATATGCTTTCACATTATCATCTGGTGGGATCGATATGATGTTCTGAATATTCCTTCCCTGTGAAGTCTTAGAGGCTTCAGGTATTTCATAGACTCTTAACCAAAAACATCTTCCTTGTTCTGTAAACAAGAGCAGGTAATTGTGCGTAGTCCCTGTAAACAAATGTTCCAAGAAATCCTCATCTCTGGTCTTAGATCCTCTTGATCCACGACCACCTCTGCCCTGCGACTTATAATCAGAGGCTTTGGTTCTCTTAATGTATCCAAGATGAGAAATCGTTACGACTACATCTTCATCAGCAATCATATCTTCTACGCTAATCTCTCCTTCTGCATGAGTTATTTGCGTTCTTCTTTCATCACCGTACTTTTCCTTTAATCCAGATAATTCTTCCTTAATGATTTCTTTTTGAATCTCCTCAGAACCTAAGATCTCCTTTAATCTTGCAATGGTTTTTTGTAACTCCTCATATTCTTCTCTTAACTTATCTCTTTCTAATCCAACTAATTTTCTTAGTTGCATATCAAGAATCGCCTTGGCTTGAATTTCACTCAAATCAAAACTTGACATTAAGGATTCTCTTGCCTCCTCTGTAGTTTTAGAATTTCTTATAATTCTAATTACCTCATCAAGATTATCAATTGCAATGATAAGTCCTTCAAGAATATGTGCACGCTCTTCCGCTTTTTTAAGATCGTATTGCGTCCTTCGAACGATTACTTCTAATCTGAATTTGATAAACTCAGAAATCAATTCCTTCATACTCAAGGTACGAGGACGTCCATTTACCAAAGCCGTATTATTGACACCATAACTGCTTTGCAGCGGTGTATATTTAAATAGTTGGCTGAGTACAACTTTAGCAATTGCATCTTTCTTTAATTCAACTACGACTCTAAGACCATTTCTATCGGATTCATCTCTAATGGCAGAAATACCCTTAATTCTTTCGTTGTTTACCATTTCAGCAATCTTGATTACCAAGTTTGCTTTATTGACTTGATAGGGTATCTCAGTAATAATGATGGCTTCTTTATTAGCCGTTATCTGCTCTATATCTGTCTTAGCTCTCACTACGATTCTACCCCTACCCGTTTCAAAGGCTTCTTTAATACCTTGGGTACCGTAGATAATTCCACCTGTTGGAAAATCTGGAGCTAATATATGTTCCATCAATCCCTCCGTATCAATATCCGGATTATCAATGGTCGCAATTACACCATCAATGGTTTCAGATAGATTGTGTGGAAGCATATTAGTCGCCATTCCAACAGCAATCCCTGAAGAACCATTTATTATAAGTTGCGGAAGCTTTGTTGGAAGCACCGTTGGCTCTTCCAGTGAATCATCAAAATTCAGTCTAAAATCAACTGTATCTTTGTTAATATCCGAGAGAATTTCATCACTGATTCGTTGCAGTCGAGCCTCAGTATATCTCATGGCCGCAGGACTATCACCATCCATTGAGCCAAAATTACCCTGACCATCAACTAGTGGATATCTCAATGACCAAGGTTGAGCCATTCTCACCATGGAGTCATAAACAGAGGTATCGCCGTGTGGATGGTATTTACCTAAAACTTCACCAACAATACGTGCTGATTTTTTATGCGCTTTCCCGGCTGTCAGTCCTAAATCTGACATACCATACAACACTCTTCTGTGCACAGGTTTTAACCCATCTCTTACATCTGGAAGTGCTCTTGAAACGATCACCGACATCGAATAATCGATGTACGCATTCTCCATTTCTTCCTTTATATTAATAGGAATTATTCTATTGTCTTTTGCCATTTATATTTCTGTTGAAATCAATGCTATTAAGAGCGCAAAAGTAAGAAAAATAGGCGATTTTATATATAAAAAATTAATATAACTAGCATTAATCTGTAAATTGCATTACAGTTCTTAATTGTTAAAAAATGAAAGTAAAAATGTTTCGATTCTCATTGTTGATTTTTATCGTTTTTCTTTCTTCAACTTCTGGCTCAGCACAAAAAAACGAATTCGCAATTAAGCTAGGCGGACACTTAGCAACAACGACTGAATACCTACATACTTTTGGGAACGGTCCTTACACCATTGATTATCTAAACGGTCGAGATGTAGCTCTTGATTTTGGCCTTATGTATCGATATAATGGTGGAAAAAGATGGAGTATTGAAGTTGAAGGAATGTATTCCAACTTCTTACTGCGATATAATGTCTTAAGAGAATCATTAAATATGGGTGCCTCTGCTTTTGATTTTGGATTAAATGAAGCTAAAACCCTACAAATACCTTTAAGATATAAGTACTTCGTGCGACAAGGATTTTCCGTATTTGGAGGGGTCGGTGCACAAATTTTTCTTGGTGTTGATCAGGAAGATAAAACCATTGTCAATGAACCTGAACTTAGTAGTCTTTTAAATAATGCGAAGAATTTAAATGATGGAACCATTCCATTTATTGAAATTGGGGCGGGTCTAGAGGTCACTTCGAGAATTTCTGTTGACGCTAAATATGTATTGGTTTTAGGTAGTATTATAAATAATCTTGAATTTCAAAACACTTCCATACAACCAAATGTTAAGCTAAGAGGAACATATGTTAACATTAGTTATAGATTTTTAAAAATATAAATGCAAACACAAGTAAAGCCATATACGGAAAGTGAATTAGGTAAAAAAGAACAGGTCACAAAAATGTTCGATGGAATTGCCCATCGATATGACTTCTTAAATACCCTTTTAACTCTTGGAATAGACAAAACTTGGAGAAGAAGAGCCATTAGTCTTTTAAAACTGAAGGATAATGATCAAAAAGTTTTAGACATAGCAACTGGAACAGCAGATATGCCTCTAGAAATTTACAAGCAATTTAAACCTCTGAAAATCATTGGCTTGGATATTTCTACTGAGATGATAGCATTAGCTCACAAAAAAGTTGAACGAAATGAATTATCTGGGATTATAGAATTAGAAGTTGGAGATTCTGAGAATTTAAGATTTGAAGACAATAGTTTTGATGCTGTAACCGTTTCATTTGGCGTTCGAAACTTTGGAAATTTAAACAAAGGTTTAGATGAGATTTATAGAGTTTTAAAGCCTGGAGGAAAGTTAATGGTCTTAGAATTTACTAAGCCAAAATATTTCCCATTTAAGCAGTTTTTTAATTTTTACTTCAAACACATTTTGCCTAGGATCGGAGCTAAAAGCTCCAAAGACCCAAAAGCATACAAGTATCTTTATGAATCTGTCCAAGCTTTTCCTGATTACGAGCGTTTCTTGAATGAATTAAAAAAATCTGGGTTTAAGAATCTTGATTTTAAAAGTTATACCTTAGGCATATGCGCAGCTTATACAGCAGTAAAATAATACCCATTTTTATAATACTTTCTTGTTTTTTCATTCAAGATTTAGCCTCTCAATATA
>CALGNN010000234.1 GCA_937961455.1 uncultured Saprospiraceae bacterium | reverse complement strand
TTCCATGGCAGCATTAAACTCAGCCATTCCATCACTAATGACACCAAGCATTCCTTCCTGATTATTTAATAATTCATCATGATGATCCCAGCCACCATCTGAAACAAAGTATATCTGCCTTTGAAATCCTAGCTGTTGTTTCACTGCTATGGATCTGGCAATCATTTTCATACTCTCAGAGAAATAGGTATTTGAAAATGTGGTATTATTAAAATCTGGAAAACTATCCAGAGCTGATTGAAATTGCAGATATGCATCTCTTGAATTAGCTATGGTTTCAACATAGGTTTTTTCAAAAATATTTTGATAATTTTTACCCAGTAGATTGTCAACAGCCTCTGTCTTTATTGAGGTCAATAATCCGGTGCTAGATGGATCATAACCTCGAATACCTACAGCTCCATATAATGGATCGATGGCATACTCAACGGTATCTTTCCCGGTTTGCCAAACATTGGTTCCAGAAAGAGAAATATTCATTGAGATATTTTGGTTCGTATTTTGATCACCTATTAAATCCGCAATTTTACCTCCCCAACCTACAGCAGTTCTTTCATCCATAATGGCTGTTTGCCACTGGTGCTCTTGGTCTGAGTGAGAATACAATCCTAATGGAAGGGCCACATTACCATTTTGATAATCATTTTTGGAAGTAACATCCATCAAGGTTCCAATATTGGTAATAAAAGAAAGCTTATTATTATTGAATAATGATTGAACTCCTCCGTATGAAGCATTTGCTCCTCCCATAGAAGGATGAACACCATAAGTTTGGCCTCCAGGTGTATTAGTAGGATAGATATCATTAATCCCAGAATCAATTGCCATATTTGTTCGAATCGCTTCATAATCAGCGCTTCTATTTGAATCAGTTGGAATTAACATATTGTATGAATCATTTCCTCCTGCTTGGAGGATGCAAACAATGGCTTTATAGCCACTGCCATCTGCAACAGTCGAATTTGAAATCGCTGCTGCATTTAATCCTTTTAAATTTAAAAGTGTATTCATAAAAGTCATATAGCCCATGCCAGCACAGCTTGCAGCTCTCATGAAATTCCTTCTCGAAATATTATATTTATCGTTGTTCATTATTTTTATTTTTGGATGGCAAAATCAGGTGAAATAAGCGCGAGATACAAAGCGAATTCAACTCTATATTCTAAGTGGTCATACCAAGAGTCTGATTCTATTTTGTTTAGCGCATCTCGGATTATATTCCTTGTATTGTCAGATAATTTTCCATTAATAAATATCTCATCAATCCTATTGATCAATGCTTCAGGATCAGAGGCTAGAGCCCTCCAGTCTGTGTTCACAAAAACGACTTCAGTATTTTCCATGATCTGTCCTTCCCAAGTATAAAGTATTTGACCATACTGGGCATCCACCCATCGATCTACATTATTCAAATAACCTATAGAAGATCTTGAATCATGAATTTTAAATTCAGGAGCAACAAGATTTTGCTTATCAATATGTCCCACTGGAGTATAATCAACTGTGAAAAAATTAAATACGGATGGAGCATATAAAATATCTTGAAGTGCTTCTTCCTTAAATCGATAATTCACATTCCAAAAGAAATTATTTGGATTTGACTTGTCTACTGCTCTAGCAAACTGCATGTAACGCATCATTGGCTCCTTTAGTTTTGAACTCTGCCACAGCGTTTGATATTCACAATCTCTAGCTTCTTCATCCAATAAAATCGCCTTCACAACAGCCCCTAAATCTCCCCTCTCACCTGATCCATTGTTATTCCAAACATTCGTGATTCGTGATACATATGCAGGACTCGGGTTCGATTTCACCAAACGCTGAATCAATCGATATCCTATGAATGGACCCACATTAGGATGATTACATAAATGGTTAACCGCATACGCGATATCCTGAAGGCCTGTAGCATTATTAGGTGTTTGATCATTATTTAGTAAATATTTGACTCCTGGTTCATGCCAGTTTTCATACATGATCATTGGATCAACCGTATTGGCTGTAAATAACCCCCTTCCGAAATACGGACCATCATTGTTATAAGGATTTGGAATACCTCCTGATACGCCTAGACCAGTAAACACTTTTGCAAACTCCTTAATATCATCTTGGTCATAAGTTGGAATTGGATCGCCGCCGCTTAGTTGTCGAGTGCCATCTGGATTCAATTCATAAAGTCCTATGGTAAATAATTGCATGATTTCTCGCGCATAGTTTTCATCTGGACTTATATTTTCAGAAGGGATGGTTTTAGGATTATTAAGATGACTTAAATAAAATCCCATCATAGGATTTAATGTTACATCATATAAAAGTTCATTATAATTACCAAATGCATGTTCTAACAATAAGTCATAATAAGATGCTAAACCATCGCCGTATTGACGCAAATCAGAATTTTTTGAAATAACCAATATTTCACTAAGTGCCGCAGCGACTCTATGTCGTAAAATATCTTCGTTTTGCATATTTAACTCCCACCAAGCATAATTGAATTCGACCCAATTGGATCTAAACCATTCTGATACATCCTGGCCTGCTGCAGCTGCAGAATCTTTCACTGCTTCCCAAATCCAATCTAGTTCTGGCGTTACATATTCATATGGTTTCGATATTTGATCATCTATCCAACCAGAAAAACCCATCGACAAAACATCTTGTATATGAGATTCTTCAAAACCCAAACTTGCTTGTGTTAAAAATCTAGAACATTCCAAATAATCCACTTTCATCCCATCGCCACTAAACGTATTAGAGGCAGACGCTGGCCCCTGCCAATCAGGATTTGAAACTTCACTACTCGAACTTATCGTAACGCCATTATCATTACCAGCACCAAGATAAGTCTGAGCATTAACATTGTAACTTATGCATAAAGCTCCAATGAGAATAATAATTATACTTCTCTTCATAAGATAGAATTTAAAAGTTGCGGAGTGAGAGGGTCACCAAAGAAGGTGGTGAGTGGTATTACAAATTAATAAAGATTTTTCATTCTTACTAGTAAGTAGAAAAAATTCAGTTAAAACCCTTAGTCCTTATTTCTTAACACCAATTCTCCAATGTTAAGCTCGAAGGATGCTTAGTAGTTCAAATTTATTGTGTTAATTTTTTTTTTAGAGATATCATCAATGTTCTCCGCATCCAATCGGAGAGCCAGCTGGCATTTCTTTCGCTTTATATACTTCAAACGAACTTGGATCTGTGTAATACTTTGATAATACAATCTGGGTGATACTTCCAACCGTCGTTATATTATTAAATAAGGAAGCCAAATATCTTTCGATTCCAATTTTTACA
>CALGNN010000233.1 GCA_937961455.1 uncultured Saprospiraceae bacterium | reverse complement strand
GTAAATACCCACCAGCTCAATGGAGCCAATTTTTATGAAACGACTGGGAGGACAGCTAATCAACTTAAGACTTGGAATCATCTCTCTATTTTTTCTAATCCCATTGAAAATAATGACTTATCGACTTTCCCAAGATCTGCTGATTTAGACGAAGATATTTCATTGCAGCATAAAATTATGTCATACCTGGATAGCAATTGCTCTCATTGTCATAGACCAGATGGTGTGGATGGTGCATTTGATGCGCGTTTGACTACTCCATTGGCCTACAAAAATATTATAAATGGTTTGGCACAAAGTCACAATAGTCCAGAAGATGGATTGATCGTTCTTTCAGGTCATCCTGAGTCATCATTGCTTTGGTTGCGAGATTCTAGCTTGGATGATGATAAAATGCCTCCAATCTCTAAATCAACTATTGATCATAAATACATTGATCTTTTAACCGAGTGGATTGAGGGAATCAATTCCGATTGCCTTGGTAATTT
The DNA here is from genome assembly GCA_937961455.1 of uncultured Saprospiraceae bacterium. Taxonomy (GTDB): domain Bacteria; phylum Bacteroidota; class Bacteroidia; order Chitinophagales; family Saprospiraceae; genus CALGNN01. The sequence goes on along the minus strand of CALGNN010000233.1, from coordinate 12,776 downwards.
CATTTCTGACCTACCTTATCAACCATGGTCTACAAATGGATATGGGCCAATTGAGCGAGATCAATCGAATGGTGAAGTTGAGGATAAAGATGGAAATCAGATGAAAATAAATGGCAAAGAATATCTAAAAGGAATCGGTGTCCATGCCTACTCTGATGTTGATTTTGATCTAGCTAGAAAATATGTTCGCTTTGAAAGTTTTATAGGTGTCGATGACGAATCATGCGATGATGCCTCACTCCAATTTGAAGTTTGGGTAGATGGTAAAAGGAAATATATTAGTCCTATTATGCGTAAAAATGATGAGGCTAGATTTATCTCTATTGACGTTGAAAATGCCTACACCTTAAAACTTGTTGTAGATTCACCTGAAGACCTGATAGAATGCGATCATGCTAATTGGGCAGATGCTCGTTTATACAGCGGTAAAGATTCAGATGGAGATGGCGTTTGTGATTCTGAAGATATCTGCCCTGGGGCGGATGATACAAAAGATGAAAATTTTGATGGTATACCAGATGATTGCGAAACAGTATTCGAAGGTGGCAAACTTGATCTTCTTGTTAGCCCAAATCCATTTACTGATCAATTTCAAATATTCGTTGAAGAGCCTGAAGCACTAATCAAAAAAGCTAAGTTATTCATCTACGATATTAACGGAAGACTTATGCATCAAAACTTACAACTTCCATATGGCTACACTTATAATGTAGATGCTTCTAATGGTTGGGTAAAAGGCTCATATGTTGTCCAAGTCAAAGCTGGAAGATTTAGCGCCAAAGAAATTGTGATCAAATACTAAATCTCCCTTCTTATATTTCAATTAGATAAATTAATTATTATTCCATCCTTCTGGTCTCTTTGATCTAATAGGAGCTGCGGGTTCTGGCTGTAGTTCAAAAGTATTTTGCTCCAACAATCTTAGGGCTTCCTCTACAGCTGCTTCTAATTGAGGATCCTTTCCTTGTAGGACTAATTCTGGGTCCATGATAACTTCTATATCTGGTGCTACGCCCTCTCCTTCTACAGCCCATTCACCGTTTACATCATAAAAGCCTCCTCTTGGTGCCACCATTCTACCTCCATCAATAAACGGAGGCGTGTCCCAAGTGCCTACCAAACCTCCCCAGGTACGCGTCCCTATTAAAGGACCTAAGCCTTTCGCTCTAAACATATATGGCAGTAAATCTCCACCTGATCCAGCTCTTTCATTAATAATCATAACCTTAGGCCCCCAAATTCCAGCCATTGGAGTCGTCCATGGTCTACGGTCATTTGCTCTACTATTGAAGTAACCAAACAGCTCCCTACTCATTACATCTATCATATAATCTGCAGCTGATCCCCCACCATTATTTCTCTCATCAATGATCACCCCTTTTTTATCTTGCTGTGAAAAATAGTATCTATTAAAATTACTAAAGCCTCGTCCTCCTGTATTTGGCACCCACACGTATGCAAGTTTACCATCTGATAGTGCATCTACTTTTCTTCTATTTTCTTCCATCCAGTCAATAGTCCTCAAACCATTTTCGCCCCATACAGGTTTAACAATTACAGTTTTCTCTGCAGCACCCAAATTAGATTTTATTCCAAGACTTACATGCTTGCCATTGGTCTCTTGAAAGTATGAATAAATATTTTTGGAACCTTCAACAGGAATTCCATTTACAGAACTGATATAATCCCCTTCTTTAACATCAAGACCAATCTCTGCTAATGGTGCTCGAATATCAGGATTCCAGTATTCTCCTGTATAGATTTTCTTAATTTGATATTGACCATTATGCAATTCATAATCCGCACCTAACAGCCCAACTCCTACTCTTTCTATATCTGGCATATCACCACCACTTACATAGGAATGTCCAATTGCTACCTCTCCGCTCATAATGTCTACTACATAATTTAAGTCCGTTCGATGCCTAACATGATCGATCCATGGACTATACCATTCCCAAACTTTATCCCAAGGAGCTCCGTGCAGATTATCTACATAGAGAAAATCTCTCATATACCTCCATCCTTCTTTAAATATTTGATGATACTCTTCTCTAGGATTCACTTTAATCTTAAGAGAACTTTGAATACCGTCTTCTTTTGCATTGGGCTTTCCTTTAAGAGATGAAATATTCCAACTGCTGCCTTTTAAATATAAGGCATGTGAGCCATCATAGGAACTTACAAATCTTGATACGCCTGATACATAATCATCAAACTCATTATCATCGAAACTGTACTTTTTAACGTTCAATCCATTATCATCAAAACTCATCACCATGATCGTTCCTTCAGGCCCTTTCGACAAAGCAAAATATTCACCACTCACCTCTGAAATGGCAACTACCCTTTCTTTAATTCCACGAAAGTCAATAGTCTTTTCAGGCGGTTTAGGAGCTTCAACTTTCTCTTCTTTTTTCTTAAAGCGCTTCTTTTTCTTTCCTTGAGCTTCATCAGCTGCGGAATCAGCTTCCTCCTCTTCTTCTTTTTCTTCCTCATCGCTTTTAGGTAACAATGGAGACTTTCCATCTTTATATAATAGTGTTGCGTATAGTGTCCTTGTTAAAGATGGATCATAAGAACTCATGTCAAGCCACCCACTCGCTAAGCCATAATCCGTACTTGCCAGATAATAAAGATATTCTCCTGAGGGATCAAAAATGGGATCTGTTATGTCAGCTAGACCATCTGTTATTTGGGTAACCTGCTTGGTCATGCTATCGTAAATAAATATTGATTTAAAATGACTTTCTTGTTGCTTTGCATAAGCAAGATATCTACTGTCAGGTGACCAAACGGGATTCATTGTACGATTTGGATGTGCATAGCGATCTGTATCTACTTTAGTGAAAGTAGCACTAGCAATTCGATAGTACCATACATTATAATGGGTATCTGAAAATGCTATTTTTTCTCCATCCGCCGACCAATCAGGTGTAAAATAAAATGAACTTGAAGGTCCTTTTGATCTTTTTAATTCTTTGCCATATTGATCTGCAATGACCAATTCATATTCTCCAGACTCATCTGTAAACCAAGCAATCTTATCTCCTTTTGGGCTCCAAATTGGACTGCGATCAGCAACACCTGGCGAGTTCGTTAAATTTCGATAACTTCCTTCCTTCTTAGGAATTGTAAACACCTCACCTCGATGTTCTATGATAGCTCTTTTGCCGTTAGGAGAAAGATTCACATTTTGCCAACGATTTGCACGAATATTTTCCCAGCGTTCCATGGCAAAATTCATATCACCCCTAACATGAATTTCTACTTGTTTTGTATCACCATTCTCCATCAGGTGAAGATAACCTCCTTGCTCATAGACGATATCTGAGCCATAAGCATCAAGACTTTTAACATCAAATATTTTATGAAAAGTTATCTGTTTTTCAACTTCGGTATTAGGATCATAAGACCAAATGTTACTCAAATAATCTCTTTCAGAGAGATAAAATATTTTACCATCTACCCAGACTGGATCTAAGTGTCGCTCATCATCTTTTTGTGGGGTTGTAGTAAGCTTACCTGTATTAATGTCTTGGATCCAGATAGGCATAGCTTGACCTCCACGATAATTCCTCCACTCTGGATCCCATGAGGTAATAGGTGTGTAAGCTAGTTGAGTTCCATCTGCTGACATTTCTCCATAGGCGGCTCTTGTCACATTAAGTGCTTGTGGAAATGACTCTTCTAAACCAATCTCATAGAATGAATTCGTCTCTGTTGGATGAGAGGTTCTACCCGATCTAAATAATACCTTATTATCAGAGGTCCATCCTTGCACAAAGTCTCCCCCTGGATGAAAAGTTAATCTTGTAGGTGTGCCTCCATTTGCATCAACTACGTATACGTCTGTATTACCACCATATTGGGCAGAAAATGCGATCATTGAACCATCATTAGAAAAATGCGGATTGGACTCGTAGCCTTCATTCGAAGTAAGTCTGTAGGCATCACCACCAGAGCGATCAACAAGCCAAAGATCGTTTGCATAGACAAATACTATTTTTTCTGAAGAGAGACTGGGTTGTCTTAATAATTGGGTTCCTTGAGCTTGTAAATTTTGTAATCCTAGAATGATTAATATTCCAAACAAATAAAGGTTTTTAGAGCGGGTACACATATTTCAATTTTTATTTAGTTTAATAATGTAGCCAAAAATTTAGAAATTCTTGTTTAATTAACAATTCCTTATCATTTCACTTTAATCCAAATCTTTATAAACAAATGAACCAAAATGCTTAGAGAAAAAAATCCAGCTTTATTATTAGTTGATATTCAAAAAGGTCTTGATGAAGAAGCATACTATGGCGGTAATAGAAATAATCGAGATGCAGAAACGAAGATGAAAAGTGTTCTAGAGCAATGGAGAATACTTAAGCTTCCTATCATCCACATTCAACATCAATCTTTGAATCCTTCATCACCTCTGCATGGAAGCAAAAAAGGTTTTGAACTAAAAGATGAAGTAAAGATTCAAGCATCCGAGTATCACTTTATAAAACATGAAAATAGCGCCTTTATAAACACAGGATTGGACGGCTTATTAAAAAAATCCCAGATAAAGACTTTAGTCGTAATGGGTTTAACAACCAATCATTGCGTTTCTTCAACTGTGAGAATGTCTGCTAATTTAGGATATGAGACTATTTTGATAGCTGATGCATGTGCCACCTTTGACCTCGTAGATCATGAAGGGGTACTACACAAATCAGACTTAGTACATAATATTACTGTAGGAAATCTAAAGGATGAGTTTGCACAAATTTGGCTTACAGATGATATCCTGAGAAAGCTTTAAATCCTAGCCTCTGATCTTCATGATCTTTGCTGCCGATGGATTACTCGAATTTTTCATTAGCTCTTTACTGAAATTAAATTTAAATCTAGCTCCTCCTTCTTCATTTGTATCAACATTGATCATGCCCCCATGTCGTGACACAATCTTCTTTGTAATCGCTAAGCCAATACCAGTACCTTCATATTCAGCCCCACTATGCAATCTTTTAAATATTAAAAAAATCTTGTCTTTCACCTCATCTTTTATTCCGATTCCATTATCGTCAATGGTAAAATAAAAGTTGTTTTGATCTTCCACAATGCTAATTTTAATACTTAAAATTCTGTTCTTATCTCGAAATTTGATGGCATTACCAATTAGATTAATGAATACTTGTTGTAATAGTTTTTCATGAGCTGTAATCTTCTCAGGCATGATATTTAAAAAAATATGCTCTTGATAGTCTTTGAAATATTGACTAATTAATTCTTTAAAAAACCCTTGAGTAGAAAATGTAGAAAACGCTAATTTTTGATTGGTCGCTTGAGACAGATCCAATAAATCTGTAATGAGATTGTTAATGTTTTTCACTTCTCTATTTATATGGTCTATGATTTCTCTCTCATCCTTATCTATGCGATTTTGGAGTTTTAATTTAAGAAGGCCACTAAAATTAGAAATATTTTTAATGGGCGTTTTTAATTCATGAGATGCTAAATGAGCAAAATTTTCTAACTGCAAATTGCTTTCTATATACTTTTCAAGTTCTAAATTCTTCTCTTCCAAGCCATCCTGAGTGAAAATTAAATCATCTTGAAACTTTCTCAATAATTCTAAATGGAAAATAGAAAGTGTAAAAAATGCTAACAATAAACCTAAACCAATAATGGAAGAACTAAGAATGTCTAAATAGTTAGACTCAAAAATATAAAGATGCTCTAAGAATATAGTGATGACACATCCTAGCGAACATAGAATTGAATACATAATTCTTGACCTACCTGGATTTAATGTCAACAAAGAAAAGCCAAATACAATTGGATAAACTAATATTAAAGGATATCTGACTAAATGGGTAAAGGACGCAGCAGTAAATATTACTAAGTAACTAATTAGCATTATATGTACCCCAGCGTTTGTCTTGGTAAAAAATGATATTCCATACCCAACGATGCTTAGAATTAGAATGGTAAGTGTAAATGAAAATAGAATAGCGTCTTTTGAAAACAAGGTCACTAGCAATGTTAAAACATTGCAGATTACTCCAATGTAAACCATGTACTTGTATACCTCTTTCCTAGACGAAAACATAAAACTCGGAATTAACGCTAAGACGTTAATCCAGCTTTTCTAAGATTTGTTCTTAAAACATTAATGAAATTTGACTAGTCTAATTTTAGCACTTCCAAAAATGCTTTCTGAGGCACCTCTACATTACCAATTTGACGCATTTTCTTCTTTCCTTTTTTCTGCTTCTCAAGCAACTTACGCTTTCTCGTGATATCACCACCATAGCATTTGGCTGTAACATCTTTTCTTAAGGCAGAGATGGTCTCTCTGGCAATAATTTTTGCACCAATTGCAGCTTGTATTGCAATAACAAACTGTTGTCTTGGTAGTAGCTCTTTGAGTTTCTTACAAATTTTTCTACCAAAAGCTTCTGCCTTAGACCTGTGTACTAATGCTGAAAGAGCATCCACAGCATCACCATTAAGCATGATGTCTAATTTCACCAAATCTGAAGCTCTATAGTCTAAAGGAGAATAATCAAAAGAAGCATATCCTTTTGAAATGGATTTTAACTTATCATAAAAATCAAAAACGATTTCAGCCAAAGGAAGTTCAAAAGTCATTTCAACCCTGTCTGTCGTTAGATAGGTTTGCTTTGTCATAGTCCCTCTTTTGTCCATGCAAAGCGTCATGATAGAACCAAAATATTCTGGTTTTGTAATGATTTGAGCTATTATATAGGGCTCTTCAATTCGATCTAAAAAACTTGGGTCAGGAAGATCAGAAGGCATATTTATAATCAAGTCTTCCCCTTTCTTAGTAAATGCATGATAAGATACATTTGGTACCGTAGTAATTACTTCTTGATCAAACTCTCTTGAAAGTCTTTCTTGAATAATTTCTAAATGCAGCATTCCTAAAAATCCACATCTAAATCCAAACCCTAAGGCAGCTGATGATTCTGGTTCAAATACCAACGAAGCATCATTTAATTGCAGCTTATCAAGGCTATCTCTTAAATCTTCAAAGTCCTCATTTTCTATTGGATAAATTCCAGCAAAGACCATGGGTTTCACCTCCTCAAAGCCTTGAATGCCCTCACCTGGATTAGCAACCGTAGTTATCGTATCTCCAACTTTAATCTCTTTAGACTCTTTAATACCTGTGATAATATAGCCCACATTTCCTGCACGCAATTGTTTCTTCTTAACTTGATTTAATTGCAAGATTCCAATCTCATCTGCTTCGTAATCTTTTCCAGTGTTGACAAAACGGACTTTTTCTCCTTTATTGATCACGCCATTCAAAATTCTAAAGTATGCGATTACGCCTCTAAAGGAATTAAACACAGAATCAAAAATCAAGGCTTGAAGTGGAGCTTCTGGATCTCCTTTTGGTGGAGGTATTCGATCCACTACAGCATTCAAAATATCCTCGATCCCTATACCTGTCTTTCCACTAGCTAAAACAATTTCTTCTCTTTCCGCTCCCAACAAGTCTATTATTTGATCAGACATTTCTTCTATCATAGCAGATTCCATGTCAACTTTATTCAGGATTGGAATGATTTCAAGGTCATGTTCAATAGCGAGATACAAATTTGAAATGGTTTGTGCCTGCACACCTTGAGAGGCATCAACCAACAACAAAGCACCTTCACATGCAGCTATGGATCTTGATACTTCATAGGAAAAATCCACATGTCCTGGAGTATCAATTAAATTGAAAGTATAAGTATTGCCGTCTGAATGATCATAGTACATTTGAATCGCATGGCTTTTAATCGTTATGCCACGTTCACGTTCCAAGTCCATGTCATCCAAGGCCTGATTCTTCATATCCCTTTCCGAAATGGTTTTAGTAAACTCCAACAATCTATCAGATAAGGTACTCTTCCCATGATCTATATGGGCTATCACACAAAAATTACGTATCAGTTTCATCGGCGCAAATATAACTTATTTTAAGGTATCAAACTGTAATATAAAAAAGGGAGCAACACTTTAGCTGCTCCCTTTTTGAACAATTGATAACATCGTAAATTTGATCTTTGTTGATCCTTGACTTTTAACAGCCTTTTGATCTTATTCAGCTGCTGCTAATTGTGCCAAGGCTCTTTCTTCCATTTCTATTCTGTATTCTAAAGCTGTGATATAATATCTAGACTTATTGAAGTCATATTTATCGTAAGACTTTATGGCCCAATCAAGCGCAGCTTCTAAATTCCCCATCACTTCATTTGCAACGGCTAAGTTAAATGCTGCTTTAGCCTTATTCTTATCATTCGCTTTCGAACGCAATACCCCTTGCCATTTACTTGCAGCTTTCCCCCAATGTCCATCTCTAGCATATTTGGTAGCTTTTCTCATATCCTGCCCTTTTCCTGTAAAATATCCTCTTCGGACTGTTACTTCTAAAGGAGCGATTCTAGCTGCATATTTTGACCCAGTAGTATAGCTAATGGCTGTTGAATTGTAAGAATCATTATTCCCATAATAATTGCCATTATTATAGCCATTGTTTTGGGTTGAATTTCTAGCATGTGATCTTACCGTATGATCATCTATGATATTCTTTTTCTTAATGTCATATAACCTTACTGACATATCAGTGAATATATTTCTCTCCTGCTCCGTAGTTGGAACATTGACAAAGTTTCCATTCGCATTTCTAACTCGACGCGTTGATCTGTAGTTGGTAGTAATTCTATCCGTGTCATACATTTCGATAGAAAGTACTGCATCAGCATTATAACGCTCGGCAATGTCTTCCAACTGCACCCACTCTAGCGGCGCATAAGCTTCGTTTGGAGATTTAAATTTTTCATCCAATTCGATATTGGATCGAATGACTTTATAGCGATCAGATCTTGCTAGAGTTCTATACAAAGACTCTTTAGCATTGTCCATAGCTCTACGATCTTCAAAAATTCCTTCACCTGAAAATATACCCTCCAGGATTTGTCGATCCAATCGATTAATATCTCTTTCGATGATTACAATGGTTTGAATGTGGCTAGGTATGTCAATGTCAGCAGGCCGTAAAACACCCAAAGAAGTTGATGAACCACATGATGCCAGGATAACTGTTATCAGCATCAAACTAAATATGTTTCTCGTTTTCATAAATCTGGTTTTTAATTGTGAACCATTTCGTTAGTATTTCTAATTTGAATATTTTATTTCTTAATGTGAGTTAATGAGTCGTTAATAGAATTTTAATGATTAGACTCAATTATTAATAAACTCTTAATTTTAGAGAGAGAAGGAGAAATACTTTAAATAGATGAGAAAGGGGGAAATCTATATTTCTTTGGTTTTAGCATCTTTGTAAAATGACCGTAGAAACAGTATTCCAATAATTATCATGAAAATAATTAGTATCGTATTGTAAGTCGATTGCTCACTTCCATTAAAATGGCTTTTCATAAAGAATAAAACACAAAACAAGCTCAAATAAAATATTTGATTTAAAGCATAATAGATTTTTTTTAGAATCTTTTTTACTCCTTGTAATTCTAATTCTAAGTCGGAATCCTGAGCTTCCTTTAAAAAATTTGATAAGTTTCCTGGTAAAGAAATAGCGGTAGTTAGTTGACTTTTAACTGTATTTGCGATCATTTGGGTAAATCCTATTTCCTTGTCTAGCACATGCTTTTTAAGATAAGGGCGTACCACTTTCATCATGTCCAATTCTGGAGCTAATTCAAAAACATTACCCAAGAGTAATACGATGGTTCTATTCAATAAAATGTATTCTTTGGGTATTTTAATATTATTTGAAATTTCACGCAAATCAATTTTCTTCAATAGACCAGCTAAGGATGAAACTCCAGAATTTAGTTTTATATTCTTAAAATTCATTCCATCAAACTCTACCTCTTCAGCCAGAAACTCTTGGAATATTTTAATGAGTTTGCCTACAAATTTCTTTGAAGCTTTTTCAGATCCAATAAAACCCATTTTTCGGAAAGACATAATAATCTGTTCTGTATCATTTTTTACTACAGCTTCAATTAGTTCGGAAAAGGCTTTCTTAGTTTGATCACTTAATCTAGCAACTGCCCCAAAATCAAGAAGAATGATTGCTCCATCTTTATTTACCAATATATTACCAGGATGTGGATCAGCATGATAAAGACCATCTATAAAGATCATTTTACAATATAGCTCAATGAGGCGCTTAGCAATTTCTTCAGGATTTAAGCCCCATCTAATCAAGGTATCTTTTTCAGATATTTTAACGCCATCGTGATAGCTAGATGTGATAACTTTCTTAGTGCTGTGCGATTGATAAATCTTAGGAATTTTAACTTGTAGCTCAGGTACAGCAACTAAATTTGATGCAATCAACTCCATCGATTCAGCTTCCTTACTATAGTTAAGTTCTTCTTCTATCATTAGTCGAACTTGTTCATAGGTATGATCAAGGCCCACCATATCCATAAAGAAAGCATGCAATTTGACAAGATTTTGAAGAATTTGCAGATCGGCTTTCGCTAAAGAATCAATGCGTTTATGTTGAATTTTAACAACAACATCATGACCATTCAGATGAGCACGATGCACTTGTCCAATTGATGCAGTAGCTAAAGCAGTACTCGAGATCGAATCAAATATTTCAGAAGGCTCCTTTGCTAATTGCAACTTAATTGTTTTAGATACTTCTTCAAATGGCCTAGGATCATTGTGGTCTTGAAGTTCTTGCAAGGGAGCTCTGAACTCCTTGGGTAAAACATTAGACAGATTTGAAATGAGTTGACCTACTTTAATAAAAAGACCTTGTAATTCCTGAAACCTATTTTTTATTCTTAAAGCATTGCGAGCATGTAGGCCATTGATTCTTTTTTCATAATACTTTTGACCCAATAGTCTGGATTTCAAATAGAGCCAATAATAACTTGTGAAGACCCTGAAAGCTGTAGCATAAGCTTTGCGTTTACGATAACTTGGCTTGTAAAGTCGTTTTTTGTATTGCATTAATCTTTCTTGGCCGTCAAATAATGAAACTAAAGATAAAACAGATTAAAGGAATATTTGTTTGTATTACATTTCTTATAAAATGATAATAGCTTAACACAACTTATCTATAACTTAGACTGCTGTTCTATCTAATTTATAGATCACAAAAAATAATTTTGATCAACGATCACATAAATATGAATATATTAATATGAAGAACCTTACTAAGTATGCTTGTGCAATTTCTTTGTTCTTCACTATTGCTTGTAATTCACCAAATCAAGATAATCTTATCACAAATGAAAAAAATGAACAGAATACAACAGCTGTATTTCCTGATGATTTTGTAGGAAAGTGGAAAGGAATTTTAAAAATTTATAATAGAAACAAGATCGTGAATGAAGTAGATATGCAATTAAACATTCTACCCAAAGACATGGTAGACGAATATAGCTATCACATTATATATGGAAAAGATACCATTAATGGGCTGCGTCCCTATTCAATAAGTCCAAAATCAAAAGAGGAAGGTGTTTGGAGTATAGATGAAAATAATGGAATTGTATTAGATGACTATATTATTGATGGAAAGGCTTATAGTTTATTTGAAGTGGGTGGTAATCTATTGCAGGTCACTCTAGAAAAAAGCTCAAACAAGTTGATCTATGAAATAAGTGTTGCCAATCAAAGTGCTTTCACAATCACAGGAGACACCATCATTCAAGGAGACACCATACCCCCAGTTAAGAATTTTGAGATTAAGGCCTTGCAAAAAGCCATACTAAATAAATCAGAATAGAATTTTGAAAGAGCGTATTATTAGAACTTGTATCATAGCGTGTGTATTTGGAGTATTTCAATACTTTATTCTTACTATTTATGGAATGCAATTGTACCCAGGAGGTACTGTGCAAGAGCGGTCAACAGATGGTTATTTATTTTGGCAAAATTTCTTAAGTGATCTAGGAAGACATCCAGCCTGGAATGGCGAAAAAAATGCAGGTGCACCGATATATAAATTGACGCTCAGTTTAGTTGGGTACTCATTAATGCTTTTCTTTCCAGCTTTCGTTTGGCTATTGAAAAAACCTTTTTCTAGAATCCTGGCGGGCATTTGTGTGGTCATTGGATTTTTGGCAGGCTATGGATATATTGGTATTGCCCTCAATCCAGTCAATATTGATTATGGAAGACATATCAATTTTGTTCAACTCAGTTTTATTAGCTTTTGTCTACTTTGTTTAATCCTTTCAATAGCTATTTATATTGATGATAAATTTCCTAATAAATACGCCTTTGCGCTATGGGCTTTTTGTTTTGTCTTAGCCGTTCAGATTTGTATAATGATATTAGGTCCTCGATCTTGGCAAAGTGAAGCTGCATTGCGTCTTCAAGTTCTTGCACAGAAGATCATTGTATATGCTCAAATGTTTACGATGTTGTATTTAGCTAGAGGTTGTTTTCAGCAATTAAATAAGCTAACACCAAATACTAAGTGAATTTATTGTAGATCAAATTTTAATTCTTGTAGGATTGTTCTTCCATAAAAATCGACTGATGTACTACCAAAATCAGACTTAAGCCATACAGAATTTTTCGAAAAAGGACCTTTCCTCTACCAGCCATTTTTAGGCGTTTAAATCCTCGCTTTAAAGTTTAAACACCTGTAAGTTTACAATCTAATAATGATAGGAAAATTCTTTTAACAAAACTTTATTAATCTAAAAAACACCTAAAAATGAATATTACTTTAGTTCGTACCCTTAGGGTCGGGACACTCCTTATGCTATTATTTTTTTCTAATG
>CALGNN010000232.1 GCA_937961455.1 uncultured Saprospiraceae bacterium | reverse complement strand
AAACTCATGAACGACTAAGGTTTCAGGTGTCTTAATTCCTTCAGGGAAGAAACAAAAACTCAATGAACTGATTAACATAGGATATTCCATGCCTCCTGAAAATAATCCATGAATGGGAGGGTCAACAATTGAAAGGCTAGGATAGGGATAGCTTCCTACATTTTCATCTAAATATTCGAAAGCATTTTTTAATGTACTAAAATATCTTTCAGCAAAATGGGCATGATCGGGGTAACAATATAATTTGATGTCAACGTCTTTCCACTTGTCTTTTAATACTACGTATTGAGGTGAAGTAGTCCAAGCAAAATCAATCACATCATTAGCCTGATAGTACCAAATATTTCTTTCGTCGACTGTAGTTTTATCAAGTAATACTCCTGAAGCGCCAACCTCGTAATTGATAGGTACATTTATTTTTACATTGTAGTTGCCAAAATCCGCATAGTATTCTCCTGAAGCATGATACTGATGGCAATTCCATTGATCCTCTTTTGCATATCTCATTCCTTTCGGTTCATAAACGCCCAATTTTGGGAACCATTGAACCATGAAATGATAGTCTTTATTATATCCTGTTCGAGGAGCTATATTGGGAATTTGGGCTTCCCATTTCATTTTAAATATTGCTGTAGCTCCAGCTGGTACAGCTTTCTCAAGAGGGACTCGAATGACCGTTTGATCTTTTTTATTATCGTCATCCGGTTGAATGAATTCCATGCCATCAATCAATTCCTCACCATTTTCATCAACAAGCGATAAGACATTGGTCCAGCCCCATCTACAATCATTACCATCATTGGCAAAACTTATCCCACCACTTCCATTATAGAATGTTGATTCTGAATTTTTAAAGGCGTTATAGTATAAATGAAATTGTAATTCGCTGACTGGATTCTCTGAGATGTTTTTCCAATAAATAGTCTGATCAGCAAATAATTTTTTTTCTACTTCTTCAAGGGTTACATCTATATCATAACTAGCTATTCTAGGTGACAATACAGTTTGGGCATGCAAACTGAGTTGAAAGAAGAGCATAAAGAATAGTAATGAAATGCAATGCTTCATTGTGGGATTAGTGCTTTTAATTGCTCTAAATATAATTACAAATTTAACCAATAAGTAAGTTTAGCAACAATGGCTCTGTTGCGCGTATCAAATTGACTGAATTGGTCTGTTATATAATTATTAGTATATACAATGAAAAAATCAGAAACAGGTTTAAATCTCCACTGGAATCTTGCATTGATATTTAAATTATCTTGTTGATTATTATACTGAATGAAAGTTGTCAAGAATAACTTTTTAGTAAACGTCAAATCTATCCTTGGGCCGATCAACCAAAGATTGGTAGGTACGAAAGGCGCAGCTAATGTTATTTTATTGTAATTGGCTGATAGTGCAATGGATCCATAAGGTTGTATTCGATATCTAATATTTGTATTTACCCCAATTCTTTTTCCATTATAGAAACCTCCAAAAGTAGGACTTAGGCTTACTTGAAAAGCTTTTCTCTGATCTGTATTAAAAGAAAAGCCATAGTCGATGTATTTATAGACATTTCCAGCAGGTAAAAAGATGTCTTCATCTTGTAATCGGGTGGGGTCAAAATCACTAAGAAGTAAAATTCTATTGCGATTCACAAAAAAGTTTAATCGGTAAAAATTGCTAAAATTAATTCTCCACTCTACTTCTGTGTTTTGGTCAGCTAATCCAAAATCCTGTAAGACTTCATTATCATCACTTCCAATTTTATAAATCCATCGCGTATCAAATCCAATGGAATGTTCCGTTATAAAATCAGCCTTGGGATAGAATTTTAATTCAGCTTCTGGGCTGAAAAGTGCTATATCTTTTCTAGGTACAAAACCCACTTGAGCATCAAAGCCATTCCCCGTAATTACATGGGCCCATTCTAATCTAAAACTCCTTACGTTGTATTGAATTTGAGCCATGTGGAAATACTTATCCTTTTCTTCAGTCTGCGTCAAAGCCCTATGATAAGCTGTCTTCCCTGACCATTTATTGTCATTGGATGCCAATCGATATTCTATACCAGCGACGCGATTATAGGTGTCATAGGTTTCACCAAAATTTGCTTGATTTAGTGCTTGTTTATTTACGAATAAAAACGCAATATTCGATCTTCCAAAAACAGTTCGTTCTAAAGCTGCTACCGTATAATTAAAACTGGGAAGATCATTTTGTTGGTCAGAAGCCGTTTGCATGTTTAAAAGACCCACTCTAGTTCTATTATTGAGTTTCCCACTGACTCGAGCTCCATATAAAATGGCATTTTGAATATTTCCACCAGTACTTGTATCAACGGCTACACCAATTCTTCTCGAAAAGAATGGATTGACTCTGCCCACACCGAAGCTTCCAAATAAGTCAGAATTTTCTAAAAAGAATTGTCTTCTCTCAGGGAAAAATATTTCAAAACGATCTAAGTTGGTTACTTGTTGGTCCACCTCTACTTGAGAAAAGTCAGGATTAAAGGTGAGGTCAAGATTTAAACTTGAGCTTAAAGCCACTTTGGCATCTCCTCCAATATTAAATTTTTGAACAGGTGAAGTTTGATCAATATCCTCGAAGTCTCTGGTACTGCTAGCAGTAACATATGGTATAAGAGAAATATTTTTACCTCTGCTTTGTAAAGGCTCATCCCACTTTAATTCAGACATGAAGCCAAGATCCATGACGATATTATTTCTAGGCATGCTCACCCAGGTAGAAATTTCATTCATTTGAATATCCATTCTATAGGAGTTAAATCTCCAACTATCTGAGCCTTCTTTAAACCTAATTGTGTTGAAAGGGATTGCAATTTCACATGCCCAATAATTATTATGAATTTTGGATACGCCTTCCCATTTATTATCCCAGGATTCATTCCAAGCCCCTCGATTTCTTCCACCACCAGAGATCAAAGCTTCTCTTCTCACACCTAGGGCATTTATGCCAAATACAAAGGCATTGGTCTTGTCATTGTAGGTATCGAATAAAAAACTGATATTATCGCTATCATTGAATCTGTAGTCTCTCCTGAGTGATGGCACCATAAAATCACTTCCCTTACTGTAGCATTTTGCAGCTACATATAAAAAATCTTCATCGTAGGTAAAGTATATAAGAGTTTTAGCTGAAGCCTCAGTGGTATCTGTAGGGAAATATTGGTGAAAATCACTGGCACCTTTTCCGAGATTCCATGATGCTTCATCAATATTGCCATCTAAGATTATTGGAGATTGTGCGCGTTTTATTTCAATGCTGGGTTTTGGATTTTGGGTAGTAGGTACAAAAAATTCTTCCTGTGCAGTTAAGGGAATTATAGAAAATAATATGAATATGATTGCCCAATATTTTAACATGCCGCAAAAATACTAAATGGCTTTGAGGACTTTAGCTATTTATCATTATTTGTTATAATAATTAGTGTGATAACAGAAATGAATACACGGTGGAATTAAACTGGAAATAGCCTTAACTTTTGAGCAAATAATAGCTAAGAATGTACCTTTAAGTCTTTCAATAGCATATGACAATATAAGAACTGGAGCATGAGTAATTTTTTGCAATCCTTAGAAAATGCGCGTTCAGCCATCAGATCAGCGATTACTAGCTTAGGAGCTACAACGAGACCAGCTTCTGGAGCAAGTGCTGCCGGTTTAAATCCACATCGTGCACAAATACCCTTAGAAAATCCAAATGATCACAGCTATACAATTGATACAAGATCATTCGCACCCCCAGAATCTTTTGGAGGAGGATTTCAAGGAGATAATAGAGGATTCTCTACTGATCCTGACGCTACTGCAAGAATAACAAGTGAGATACGCATTGACACGGACGATCAAACAGAAATAACCGCTGATGATGTCTCTGCATTTAGTGATCCTAGTATCCATCACCTCCTTCCTTGGTGGGAAAGAACAGAAATTCCAACAGTTGATATTTTGCACCAGAATGTCATACAAGATGGAAATATTACTACTATCGAAATCAAAACCAAACACGCTGGCAAAGATGCTTTATTGTATTTAGGTCCTGTTGCTGATAGTCCAAATCCAGCAGGTTCTTTAGATGTGTATACTGACTTAACGATTGTAGATAATCGAGACACGAATATTATGACAATAAATGGTACACTTACAGGAGATAATTTTCCAGCTACAGAATCATTTATAACAGATCCAAGTGGCCAGTCATTATTTTTAGGCACTGGAAGTCCAGGAGAATTTGCCAGTCCGATTACGGCTTTGCCACATGGAGGAGAAAGACCCATTGCTGATATTTCATTATCTGTCACCACAGATGAGCAAGGCAACTTTGTTTCGGTCATGGCTGATGGAAATGAATATTCAATAGCTGAATGGAATCAAATTTTTGAATCACAAGAAATTTCATTCACAGATCCCATTACTGATCCATTCAATGGCGCTATTGTTGAACTGCGAGAAGGGGCAGGAGAAGTTTCTGGTGAGGCAGTAGAAGCATACCATGAGATTAGAGATGCAGAAGGATTTTTTGGTACTACAGGAGAAGTCATAGAAGGTGGAGCTGAAATTATTTATGAAACAGGAGAGGGGATTGTAGAGACTGGAGGTACCTTTATCATAGATGGCACAAAAACCACAGGAGCAGTTGTAGGTGAAGGAGTAGATAGAATCACTCCTTGGGATGGAAATATTCCTTGGGATGGTTGGGTACCAGGCCTCTAAAGCTCACTTCTAAATTTCTTTATTTATAGCGCATAAAGCACTTCTTTTAGGCGACTTACCATTTCTTCTTTTATATCTAGGTGGAATACAAACCTTATCGTGTCTACACCCATTTTTGCAGTGTGAATATTTTGAGATTTTAAGGCTTCAACGAATTGATCACCTGTGTATTTATTCTTGACATCAAAAATGATAATATTGCTTTGTATAGGTCTAATATTATGGACAAAAGGTAGTTGTTCAAGTATGGTTCCAATGGCTTGAGCTCGCTCATGATCTTCCTTTAATCTTTCAATATTATGCATGAGTGCATATTGACAAGCTGCCGCCAAATAACCTGCTTGTCTCATTCCTCCACCCATCATTTTTCGCAGCTTTCTAGCCTTTGCAATAAATGTTTTTTTGCCAATTAAAACTGAACCGACGGGAGCTCCAAGTCCCTTTGAAATACAGATTGAAATACTATCGAATTCAGCTCCAACATCTTTGGTAGATTCTCCAGTTTCTACTAAGGCATTAAATAATCGCGCACCATCTAAATGCAATGCAAGGTTTTCCTCTTTACATAATTTGGAAATCGGTTTAATTTCATCCAAGTTATAGTAACTGCCTCCTGCCTTATTTGCCGTATTTTCCAAAACAACCAGTTTTGAATTAGGTAACCAATCTGCTTCTGGCTTAATGACCTTTTTAATTTGATCAGCCGTAATTTTTCCATGTGGGCCATCAAGCAACTCTACTGCGATCCCGGAATTAAATGCATAACCACCAAGCTCATATAAATAAACATGAGATAACTTATGACAAATCATTTCATCCAATGCATTGGTGTGCGCTTTTATGGCGATTTGATTCGCCATGGTACCTGAAGGACAAAAAAGTGCAGCTTCCATTCCAAACATATCTACAGTATAAGATTCTAGATTATTTACGCTTGGATCTGTTCTGAAGACATCGTCACCAACTTCAGCTTGCATCATGAATTCCAACATGGCTTTCGAGGGTTTGGTCACGGTGTCGCTAGTGAGATTTATTAGCATCTATAATTCTTCTTTTATTTGTGCAGCAAAATAAGCAAAGCTCAATACTTCTTATATGGATTTGCCTTAAACAATTTCGAAGCTTGTATATTTATACTATATAAATATTTCTGACGATGCTAGCCATGGAAAAAATAAAGTTGAATTCGATAGAGGAAGCCATTGAGGATATTCGCCTGGGCAAAGTTATTATTGTTGTGGACGATGAAGACAGAGAAAATGAAGGCGATTTCATTTGTGCTGCAGAATGCATTACGCCAGAGATTATCAATTTTATGGCGACGCATGGAAGAGGCTTAATTTGCACACCGATTACTGCAGAAAGAGCACAGAAAATGGACCTTCAAATGATGGTGTCTGAAAACACTGATATGCATGGTACTGCATTTACCGTTTCCATTGATTATAAAAAGAAAGGTTGTACTACTGGAATATCTGCGTATGACAGATCAACCGGAATTAAGGCTTTGTTAGATGATGATACGATTCCAACGGACTTTGCTAGACCAGGTCATATTTTTCCTTTGATTGCTTCAGAAGGAGGTGTTTTAAAACGAACGGGTCATACTGAGGCAGCCATTGATTTGGCACATTTGGCAGGCTATAAAAAAGCAGGTGTTTTAGTTGAGATATTAAATCAAGATGGCACTATGGCAAGATTGCCTCAGCTAGTCCAGATTGCCAAAAAATTTGACTTAAGCATTATTAGTATCAAAGATTTGATTGCTTGGCGAATGAGTAAAGAGCGTCTTGTTAAGCGGGATACTTCCATAGAGCTTGATACAGACTTTGGTAAATTTGAACTCATTGCTTTTAAAGAGTTGTCGAGCGACAATGTTCATCTTGCTATCAAGAAAGGGGATTGGGAAATGGACGAACCTATTTTAACGAGAGTTCATTCATCCGATAATACAGCTGATCTTATAGGTACCTTGATGAGTGGTTATAAAAATGAATTGCCCAACACTTTGTCCAAGATTGCAGACGAAGGGAAGGGAGTGCTTTTACTCCTCAGGCATAAAGATTCGAGTCAAACCATTATTGATGTCATCAATGAAATGAAGTCTCAACAAGAAAAGGGTAGAACTTTAGTTCCTTTCCCACGAGTTAACTCAAATTCCGTACAAAGAAATTTTGGAATCGGCGCGCAAATTCTACATGATCTTAAAATTAGAAAATTGCGATTGCTCACCAACAACCCTCGAAAGCGAATCGGCCTTATGGGATACGGATTAGAAATAGTAGAAAATATTCCTATTTAAATCAATAAGCGTGCTTACCGCGACTCCATCCGTGACCCGATAAAAATTTCTCTCCATCATCAGCTGCAGGTTCTTCTAGTTGTGTTCCCATACTGTCATTCCATCTGTTCAAATATCCGAACAAGGCTATGACGCCTAATATTTCAACGATTTCTCCTTCTTCCCAATGCTGTCTCATGTTTTCA
Source organism: uncultured Saprospiraceae bacterium (assembly GCA_937961455.1). Taxonomy (GTDB): domain Bacteria; phylum Bacteroidota; class Bacteroidia; order Chitinophagales; family Saprospiraceae; genus CALGNN01. The sequence continues at coordinate 14,516 of CALGNN010000232.1, read as the reverse complement.
GAAATTTCATCATTTACAGCATTTGGCACAGCTGAGGCAGCAATGGCTAGATCAAAGGCAGCTCGCTCAGCGTCGGAGAAAATAGGGTGTGTTTTGTATTCCCAAATATTCGTCATTTTTTCCTGTTCTGCACCATAGCGTTCTGCTGCTCTGATGGCATGCGCTTCACAATACCTGCAACCTGTTGTCATACTGGATAAATAGGCTATGAGTCTCTTTAAGGCACTAGTTACGCGTCCTTTGTTTTCCATTACGGATTTATTCATTTCCAGAAATGCGTAAGCAATTCTAGGTCTATGCATCATGGTGAACAAACTGTTAGGGGTAAATCCTAAGGTTTCTTCATAAAATTGAGCCATCTCTTCGGCTTCTTTATTTGCATTCCTATCTAAAGGATTTACTAAGGGTCTCTTCATTTTACTATTTAATTTCTATTTGATCCGCATCTCGGAAGAATGGTAATTTTTCTTTGTATTGATTCATGGCAGATTTATCTATCTGCGCATATAGAATTCCAGGATCTGCACTTTCAATAAGCGTGGATCCATCGTATGAAATCGCTGTTGAGTGTCCATTATATTGAAAGTTGTTTTCATCTACTCCCAATCTATTGACGGCTAATACATAGCATTGATTTTCAATAGCTCTCGCTCTTAGTAAGGTTTGCCAATGAAGTATTCTTGTGGAAGGCCAGCTAGCTACATAAATGAGGCAGTCAAAGTCCTCTTTATTTCTTGACCAAGCGGGAAATCTTAAATCGTAACAAATATTTAAGCAGAATCTTAGTCCTTTATATGAAACGATCGATTTTTCATTACCGCATAGGTAGGCATCACCTTCTCCAGCAAGATTGAATAAATGCCTCTTGTCATATTTATGCAGTCCTCCATCAGGATTGATCCATACGAATCTGTTGTAGTATTTATCGTTTTCTACAATGACCATTGAACCACCGATTGCAATATTTTTTTCTGCAGCAATCGTAGTCATCCAGTTAATAGTATCACCATGCATGGTTTCTGCCACATCCTTAGGGTTCATAGTGAAGCCTGTGGTGAACATCTCAGGTAATAAAACCAATTCTACATCTTCTGCCATTTGATCGATCATTTTTGCAAAATTTGATCGATTAGCAGCTGGATTGTGCCACATTAAATCAGATTGAAGAAGGGCAATTTTCATGATTTATTATTGAACATGCAAGGTAGCATTTTATCTTTTTGAAATCTTATTATGACTAATGCTTCTTTGTCTTGTGCATTTAAATCTTTTGATTTCTTCACTTCTTTTAAGCAGATGTTTTTGACTTTGACCACTACTGACTCTTTTACGCCACAGTTTAAAACTTGATCTTTTGAGTTCTTTTCGCATGAGGGCAATCACTTCCTTTTCAGCAAGGTCAAATTGAAATTTTATTGCGCTAAATGGGGTGCGATCTTCCCAAGCCATTTCAATGATGCGGTCTAAATCCCTTCCTGTAAATTGCTTTTGTTGATCCATCTAAAATTACATTTTGATTGTTGACAAACCTCCATCGAGATGAAGGATTTGACCCGTCATCCAAGATGATTTTTCAGAGAGCAAAAAGGAAGCAAGATTTGCTGCATCTTCTGGTTTTCCAATCCTTCTTAAAGGATGTCTATCTGCATTAGCTTTTCTTTTTTCGTCACTGGATAATAGCTTGGAAGCAAGGGGTGTGTCCGTAAGCGAAGGAGCAATAGCATTTATTCGTATTGATGGCGCTAGTTCGGCAGCAAGTGCTTTTGTTAATCCTTCTATTGCACCTTTTGAGACTGAAACTTGTGAATGAAAATTAAAGCCTTTCTGAACGGCAATTGTAGAGAATAAAACAATAGAAGCATTTGAAGAGGCTTTGAGAGCAGGTAATATTTGTTGAATAAGTTTGATGGCACCGAGGACCTGTAAGTTGAAATCTTCAATAAACGCTGTGGCTTTTATTTTAGAAAAAGGCTTGAGTTTTATCGCTCCTGGGCAGTAAACAAAACCATCAATGGTATCTGGGAGCTCTTTGAGTTCCATTCCTTCTTCTAATACATTTAATTTTTGGAAATGTAGATTTGGATGCTCCTTAGTAGGGCTAGATTCATTAAAACTTCCCCATACCTGATGACCGTCATTTAAAAGGGTTTCACATAAAGCTTTTCCAATGCCACTAGCAGCTCCAATAACGATAATATTTTTCATGAAGTGAAAACAGAAAAATAGCTAGAAAGTTTATCTAATGAATATTAATAAGGCACTAATAGTCGTCACAATTAATAAGAAATTTCGGTAGGCTTTTTCATTGAATAAATTCACCAATTTTAATCCAGCATAAAAACCAATAAAGACTGCTGGAACTAGCATAAGGTCAATTTTGATCGTTTCTAGATTGATGGTTTCCCATACCCAAATATGAAAGGGGAGTTTAAATAAATTAATGATAAGAAAGAGCCATGCACTAGTACCGATAATATCATTTTTTGGAAGTCGGGTGGCTAAAAAAAATAGAATGGCAAAAGCTCCAGCCATATTTCCAATCATGGTGGTGAAACCTGTAGCAATTCCAACTAATAAGGCAAAAGACCAGGTATCAGGAAATTCCTTGGACTCTAATCTTTCTCTATAAATCATAATTGCAACAGAAATTAAAATGATGGCACCCATTCCGTATTTGAATGCTTCTTCATTTAAATCTTTTCCAATCACCACAGCGATTAAGACGCCCAAAGCGGTGGAAGGCAAAAACTTGTAGAGGTATTTCCATTTTACATTTCTTTTGTAATACCAAACAGCCAGAAAATCCGCCACACTTAAAAGTGGAAGAAGAATGCCCGTTGAGGCTCGAGCTCCATATGAAATCGCAAGGAGTGCCACGACTATTAAGCCCAGTCCTTTTAGACCTGCCTTAGATACGCCCATAATAAAACAGGCCAGAAGTGCTATAATTAATGTGTAATCCATGAAGGATTGGTTTCAAAATCCATAAAAGTAGGTATTGATTTATTCTTACAATGCAATTTTCTTAATTAAGCTAATTGAAAATTTACATTAACCATTTTTTTATACTGCTGGGGTGTTTTTCCTACATAATTTTTAAACAGCCTACACAGATATGCTGGGTCTTCATAGCCCAATAAGAATGTGATTTCTTTTACGGTGTATTGAGAATAACTTAAGAGCCGCTTCATCTCGGTAATTAATCGTTGAATGATTAAATTTTTTGCAGTGTGACCTGATAGGCTCTTTGTGATTTCGGTTAATTTTCTTTTGCTAAGTCCTAAGGCTTTTGCATAATATGCTAAATCATGTGCTTCTTTAAATTTGTCATCGATCAGTAATAAAAACTCATTAAAGATTTGTTGATTTCTGTCATTAATTAAATCAATTTTGACTGCGGATTGATCTCGATATTCTCGCATTAAGAGAAATAAAAATGCACTCAATAAATTTTGAAGTACTGAGATTCGGGCAAATTGTTCTGAAGGTGCTTGGTATTCCTTTAGCATCAAATCAAAAAATGCTTCATACTGAGCAATGTCTTCTTGTTTTATCTGGAGCGAATTACTATCTGTGAAAATGGCGTGTTTAAAACTGTAAAGCGAATTAAAACTATTTTCTAAGCTGGGAAGAAAATTATCCTTAAATCTGAGGACAAATCCTTTTAGATTTTTTCCTTCTATGAAGCTATGAATTTGGCCTACTTTAATAATGTAAAAAGTTCTGGGTTTGCATTTGATTTTATCATTGTCAATGTACTGCAATCCACTTCCTGATCGAATCCAGATGATTTCCTCAAATTCATGACGATGCGGTTTTTCATCTAAACTTTCTTTTGTGAAATTTTCCGTTAAAGGCCGTATTAAAAAAGCTTTTTCAGAGTCTAAGTTTTGAGAAACAATATTATCAATTTTAGATTTTCTCATGTCAGTACATTCTTAGATTAGATCTTGACTTACTTTCTCAAAAGTATCAGTGCCCTCCTTTCTTTCTAGTTCAGCCCCAACAGGAAGTTCAAGGTATGGTATGATAGCTGGATCATAATTCGCAATAGTATTTAGCATATAAACAGCTGAATTATCTATGTTGTCAACGTATTCCTGAGTTTCTGTATTAGAAAAGAAGCGCCAGCCGCTATCGTGCTCAAATTCACTTTGCTCCCTATACATGAATCCAACTTGAAGACCTTCAACGGTGATTTTATCAGTAGCAAGACAGGCTCCTTGCCCTTCCAATAATTGTTTTATTTCTTCTTTAGGTATTTTGAATTCCTTCATATACATTTTTGTTTTTATCAGTTCCTCCGAGCTTAAAGTTAGTCTTAATAAAAGTGAAAGCAATACTTTATATAACAAATAAATGCCTTGCTATAATAAAACATAGGCTATCTATAAAAAGGCCCTTTTAGCTAATAATTTGATTCATATTGATTTCAAAATAAAGTATATGAAGAGACACTGACCTTTATCAAATCATTTAAATTTTGAGATTATGAAAAAGCAAGTAAAATTTTTGTTGCTCTGTCTGATTAGCAGTTTTGTATTTAGTTCATGCATAGAAGATGGTATTGATTTATTTGAAAACATTTCAGAAGGTTCAGAAGTAGAGACTTCATCAGGATTAGTTCAACTCTATCAGCTTCTAGATGGAAAACTAGTACCAATTGAGAAAGGATATGCTCAAGATGCGTGGATGGATAATCCGATCAAACACAAAGAGATTTGGGACTTTTATAAAAGTATGATTCCGGCATCTGAAATTTCATGGATTAAACAATTCGAAATCTATGATGGGGAAGGAGCTGAGTATGGATATGTTACCAATCTAGATGATGGTCTTGAGAAATGGAGATTGGGAATCGCTATTGATGGAGCTTATACAAATGGTCTAAATGGGGATAAAGAATTAGCCCATACAATTATTCATGAGCAATTCCATGTGATGAGTTTAAATCGCACGCAACTTAATCCAAATACAAACGATTGTGATTACAATACAGATGAAGGATGCAGTTTGGAGGAATCTTATCTTGATGATTTTGTAGAAACATTTTGGATGGATATACTGGAAGAGCATCAAAAGATCAATCCCAATAATGAAAACAAGTTATACCGATTTTACGAAAAATATGAGTCTCAATTTGTGAATGACTATGCTGCCACAAACCCTGAGGAAGACATAGCTGAGTCTTTTACTTATTTTGTTAAGAATGAAAAAAATGACAATCCTATAGATATCAGATATCAAAAAGTACAGCATTTTTATCAATATGAAGAATTGGTCAATTTAAGAGATGCGATTCGTAGTGCAGGAGTAACACTTGGTGCAGCAAAGATGGGAGAAAATGTGATTGCGAAAAAACGATCTTGTTGTAAGAAATTCTAAATTATATAAATTATCATATTTACATAAAAGCCCACGCAATCTTAATTGCATGGGCTTTTAATTTTCAAATTCTAATGTAAATAGTTATTTGTTATGATAAGCTTTTGAGACTTCATAGCTATCCTCAAACCAATTCCAAAGAATGACTTTCCCATCTTTTACTTTGACCCGTAAAGCCCAAGCAAATTCATCCGTCTTTTGATTACTATTGGTAAGTAATCCTTGCATTTGACCAAAGAAAGCAGCTGTGTCTCCACCTGAGATGGCATCTTCTGATTCCCACTTTAATGTTTGAAAATTTTCACCAAATAAAGGAAGGAATTTTTCTAATATGAGCTTTTTACCTTCCCATAGACCAATCCAAGGAAGACTGCTGTCACCTTCATTATGCCAAACCATCTCCTCATGCATGAAGCTTTTCATCTTTTCCATATCACCTCCTGTCATGGCACCCATGAAGCCCATAGCCACATTCATTGTTTCATCTGCTTCTTTGTCAGAGACAGCTCCGCTATTTGCTGGTTTTAATTGCTGCATAGCAGTCGTCCAATCCTCAACATGGTGAGTGCTTAAGAATTTTCCATCTTTCATTTTATGAACATCAATCGTCATGATTTGAAATGACTTTGTGCCATCTGTTGGTAGTCCCATAAAATCACCATTCGGGGTTCCTGTAGCGATGCTTCTGACAATATAGCTGTCTCCATCATTTAAGATTTCTTGAGGTTCCCATTTTAAGTCTGGTATGATCTTCCAGAAAAACTCTACCTGTCCCATCAATTGATCAGGGCCTTTCGAACTTGTTGAACTTGAAGATTTATATCCTTCGCCAAAAAGCGGACTTAAAATCTGTGTCGGTCTTGTTTGATTATTTACACTTAATGCTTTGCCGTAAAAAGCATTTATGGCTTCTTTATTTTTCATAATTTCATTTGATTCAGTAGATGAAAGTGTTTTATTTGAATTACAGGCTGTAATAGCCAATAGCGCAACGGAAGCGACGATTAGTAATATATTCTTCATGATTGTAATTGTTTAATTGTTATTGGCCCATTTTCGACTATAAAATGCATCAGCTGCTTTTTTGTTAGCCACGTTTGAAAATGTTTGTATGTTTTTTTTTATTCCAACAAAATTAAATTGGAGCACTTGAAGTGAATGGTAAAAAAAAACTTATTTAGGGTAAAAAAAGGAAATTGAATTTATTTAGACTTTTCTTTGAATTCTTTAGGGGAGAATCCCGTATTTTTTCTAAAATACTTGAAGAAATTTGTTGGGTCATCAAAACCAGATTGATAGGCTATTTCAGTAAATGACAATTGCGAATTTACAAGCAGTCTTTTAATTTGAAGGATCACAATGTCATCAATAAATGCTTTTGCATGTTTGCCAATAACACTCTGTGTAATATTATTTAATGTTCGAGAAGTCACGCCTAATTTATTGGCATAATAAGAGACATGCTTACTTTCAAAGCAATCTTTCTCAACCAGTTCTTGGAGTTTAATAAACTTTAAATGATATTTTTCATCGCCTAAATTTTCAATGTCCTTTAGTTTTATTCGAAAGAGTTTGTGAATAATAACTTGGCTTAGGCTCCTTATGATTTCGAGCGAGTGTTGATCATTTTTATTTGCAAACTCTTGATGAATTTGATCTACTAAAAGATTAATCTCACCAAAGTCATTTTTATTTAATTGAAGTTTGGGGGATCCAAGCATTTCATTAAATAATTGGAATAATTTTAAAGTTCCAATTTTATCTGAGTTCCGAATGACAAAGTCTTCTGTGAAAACCAGAAACTTCCCTTTAGCTTTTGCCTTGTAAAATTTGTGAATGCTATTTTTACGCAAGGTGAAAACCGTTCCTTTTTTAAATCTATAGTCTTTATAATTAATACTGTGCCTCCCAGTCTCTTCTGTAATAATTACAATTACAAAAAATGATATTTTATGATGATCAAATTGGTCGTGATCTGTTGGTGTTCTATTGTAAATATCTTGCAATTGAACAAAGTCAAAGTAATCATTGCCCGTCTTTTTATTGTCAAATGCGATTTCTTTAACTTTCATTGTAATGTCTTATGTAAACAAGTTGAATGAATTTCTTAGACTCTTGTTAACTCAACTCAATTTATAAATATATAAACTGAAATTATACTAATACTTTGAAAGCAGCTTTAATAAAACGCGATTGTGATTTTTAAATCCATATATACCTAAATGGCAATTCATTTATTTGTTAATATGCTATAAAATGAAACACACCATGATTACTTTTAATTAAACTGTTTGGGCATTAAAATTTGGAATTTTTTTATTGGACCGTGCGTTTACATACTTAATAGAATTTGTCACTTTGAGCTTTGTCATTTTAGCTGCATAATTTCTATAAAACCCTTAACTTGTTGATACCATGGAAAACAAACGTCTTTTAAAAAAAGCTAAGCAAAAGGTAAAACAGAAAAAAGATTTTTTTACTCATGCCTTTGTAATTGTAGGAGTCTCTGTCTTTCTTATAATGTTGCAATTAGTTGCAAGACCTTGGGATGACTGGGGAGTTTTGTTGCCTATCTCCATTATGGCTTTATCTGTAGTGATTCATTATGTATCGGTTTTTGGAATTGCGGGTATCAATGAAAAGGCGAGTAATTGGGAAGCTAATGCATTGGAAAGTGAATATTTGCGATTAAAAGAATTGGAGGAGCGCAAACTAGATCTATTAGATGATGATCGTTTAAAACTTCGACAAATAGAGAAACATTATCGTGATGAAGATTTTGTATAGTAAATGAAAATACATTTAACAAATAAACCAATTGTATCATAAAATTTTAGTTATGAAAAAAATACTAACCCTAATTATTTGTTTCATATCATTCTTTTCAATGTTAAATGCTCAAGGACAATTAAAAGCGGAATATTATAATGGGACAAATTTTGAAGAATATGTAGGTACCAATACCGTATCAAATATTGATTTTTATTGGGATCATGAATCACCTATGAAAGGATTGAATCAACATGAATGTTCTGTGATTTATACAGGTCAGATCAAAACTCCAGTATCTGGCGAGATTACATTTTCAGCAAGAGTGGATGATGGTATTCGTGTTTATATAGACGATAGACTCATTATTTCTAATTGGCAATTAAATGATGTAGGAATTTCAGAAGGGAAAATATATTTGGATGCCGGTAAAAATTATAACATTACCGTCAAATATTTTAATGCCATTTATGAAGCAGAACTCAAATTGTTTTGGAAGCTTCCAGAAGACCCAAATAGAACTTGGTATAATAAATTGTGGTATGGAGATGACCCTGTAATCATTTCACCAGAACATTTTTCAGCTCCGGTTGATAAGAAAGCCAAAAAAGTAGACAGAGCTTAAAGCAATTGACTTGTTTGATTTCCAAGCACATTAAAAGAAAAGACCCATAGCAATCAAAGCAACACCAAAGTAAATGGCTATGCTTTGAGCACCAACATAATCCTGAGCAAGTCTTTGACCAAAGAACAACATAATCAATGAAACGGCAGAGGTAGCAATACCACAAAAGAGCAATTCTTCGGAACCATTTGTTAGAAATATAATAAGTCCAACTAGTGATACTACACCCGCCAAAACTTCGACAAGCGTCAATGTGACAAACATAAGTGAGGCCATTTTTGCCAACGGAGATTTAGCTAGATGTCCAACGATCCATTCTTTATTTCCCTTCCAATTGATGATTTTATCTAAGCCACTTTGAAGAAAGAGGATAGAAAAGAAAATTCCAGCTAATAGTTTAGTGAAAATCAATGGTTGAAGGATCTCGTTTATCATTTTATTAATTTAAATAATGAAAACTATTACTGTTTAATTTTAAATGCAAGTAATTTAAGTTCTTAACTAATCGATTCCGCCCCAACACATGTATTTTATTTCTAAATAATCATCCATGCCGTATTTTGAACCCTCTCTTCCAAAGCCACTTTCTTTTACACCACCAAAGGGTGCAACAGCTGTGGATATCATACCTGTGTTAATTCCCACCATGCCATATTCTAGAGCTTCAGCGACCTTCCAAATCATTGCATAGTCTTTGCCATAAAAATAACAAGCAAGACCGTATTCTGTATCGTTAGCTAAATTGATGACTTCTTCTAATGTTTCAAATTTAAATACGGGTGCGATAGGTCCAAATATTTCTTGAGAAAATATTTTCATTTCAGGATGAACTTTCGTTAACACTGTTGGTGCATAGTTTAATTTTGATGTACCCTCAATACGGTGACCTCCAGTTAAGATTTCGGCTCCCTTAGCTTTTGCGTCTTCCATTAAATTTTCAATAGAAGCAATAGCCTTTTCTTCAATCATAGGTCCTACATGAATACCTTCATCTAAACCATTGCCCACGCTTAGCTCTTTACTTGCTTCAGCTAATTTTGAAGTGAAAGCATCATAGATTTCAGCTTGGGCAAAGATCCTGTTAGAACAAATACAGGTCTGACCCGCATTTCGATATTTGGAAGCTATAGCTCCTTTTACGGCTTCGTCTATATCTGCATCATTAAAAACAATAAAAGGGGCATTTCCGCCTAATTCCATAGATACTTTTTTGACGGTATCTGCACATTGCTTTAAGAGTATTTTACCCACTCGAGTAGAGCCTGTAAAAGATAATTTTCTAACTTTCTTATTAGCACACATCTCTTCTCCTATGCTAGGAGCATCAGATCCTGATAGGATGTTTATCACACCGTGAGGGAAGCCTGCTTGATCTGCCAATTCTGCTAATGCAAAAGCAGATAAAGGTGTTAACTCAGAGGGCTTAATTATAACTGTGCATCCAGCCGCAAGGGCAGGGGCTACCTTTCTAGTAATCATGGCGTTCGGAAAATTCCAAGGCGTAATTGCGGCTACTACACCTACTGCTTGTTTGATGGTTACAATTCTTTTGTCTGACATATGGCCAGGAATGGTATCTCCATAAACCCTTTTTGCTTCTTCTGCAAACCATTCAACAAATGAGGCTCCATATTTAATCTCCCCTTTAGCCTCAGCTAAAGGTTTGCCTTGCTCTAAGGTTAATATTTTTGCAAGATCATCTACATTGGCTAGAATTAATTGATGCCATTTTTTTAATATTCTTGACCTTTTACTGGCTGTAAATTTCTTCCAACTTAGGAAGGCTTTTTCAGCTGCTTCAATAGCTTTACTTGTTTCATCTTTACCGCAATCTGCTGCATGGGCAATAACAGATCCATCAAATGGATTATGAACAGGAAAGGTTTTGTTATCCTTTGCTTCTACCCATGCTCCATTGATATAGGCAGATGTTTTTAAAAGACTTGGGTTATTTAAGTTCATTCATTTGTATTTTTTACCACAATCTAATTGTTGATGTATATAAGCTATTAGGACTCATTCATGCCAAAGGCTTGTTCGGATCGGAATCCTAATTGCGCTCTATGCTCTTTGAAGTATGCGCTTACTTTTTCAGATTTAAGACTGATGCTATTTTCTAATGTTATCAGCTCAGCGGTATTTTCTATGGTGTCGTAAATCGCAAAACTTGCAAGTCCTGTTTTAATCGCTGCAATCTCACCTGGATTTACAACTAAACAATTTTCGATTTGTTCCTTGCTTTTGATATGGTTGTGACCATAAAAGACTGCATCATACAATTTTGACTTTGCCATTGGAATCGCCAAGTCATCATAGTGGCAGATAAATATTTTTCTTCTATCAAATTCTAAAAAATCATAAGTATTCACACTGATGGATAATTTACTATTGGGACTGTGAGCGACATTCATGATTTCTACTTTTTCACCATCGTTATTTCCCCAAATCAGATAAGTAGGAATGTTTTGGATAGACAAAACTTTTGCAATACCCAGATTCATTAAATCACCTAAACAAATGATTTGTGCTACTCCGGCTTCTTGTATCTTTTCTAAGGCAAGAAGTAGATTGTGGAAATTTTCATGGATGTCTGATATGATAGCTATTTTCATTTTCTCAGTGTTTTCCTCTTAATTTAGGAAGGGCTTTCAATTTATTAGTACTGGGCCAATCATTCCCAATGGGTACTTCTATGATGGTCGGAAGTGATGCTCCTTTTGCATCTCTGATCGCTTTTTTCATGTCATCTATTGAATGTACTCTTGTGGCGTTTGCTCCAAAACTGTGCGCCATTTTTACAAAGTCTGGATTGTGAAGATCAGTCGCTATTATTCTATTGTCATATAAATTTTCTTGCATGCTTCTTACATTGCCAAAAAGCTGATTGTTGAAAAGTAAAACAATGACACCTAACTTATGTTGAACCGCCGTTGCCAATTCTTGTACTCCAAACATAAAACCCCCATCACCTGCTACTGATATTACCGTAGCATCGGGTCTGGCAGCTTTGGCACCCAGGGCGGTTTGAAAACCCCAGCCAAGTGTTCCCATATGACCAGTAGATAAGTAGGTCCTCGGTAGATTGGTCTCCCATAACATTCTACTAGCAAATCCTACCTGAGTTAATTCATCTACAAAAATACCATCTTCAGGAAGTTCGTCACGAATGGCTTTAAGATATGAAGCTTGAGGCTCGAGGTATGCTGTTTGTTCATTCCACTTATTTCTAAATGACTGCATTTCCGTTTGCTTAGATGAAGCTTCAGGGCGGATGGCTATGATTTCTTTTTGTAAATCTTGCAATACCGATTTAGCATCTCCTGTAAGAGAAGCTGTCGCATCAATCATTCTATTATGTGCTTCTTCTTCAATGTTGATGCTTACGAATTTTAAAGAAGCATCATGTCCCCATTTCATGAGAGGCATTCTTGCATGTGATCCTATGGCAATGCAGACATCACAGTCCTTCCAAAGATGATGCGCAGCGGGAACGGGAAAACTTAAAAAGTGATTACTAGCCAAGATACCCTTACCTGTTCTATAGGCAAAAACAGGAGCTTGGAGATATTCAGCTAGTGCTTGAACTTCGGCTGATGCATCCATCGCACCAGAGCTTACAAAAATGAGTGGGTTTTTAGCATCAGCAATTATCTGCGCAGTCTTTTTTATTTTTTCAATAGAAGGATGCTGATTTGCTTGAGCTAAAGATGCTAGATCAAATGAAACTTCTTCAGATTTTTGTAGCACATCCATGGACACTTCAATTCCTACAGGTCTAGGTCTTGATACATCCATCTGATGGAATGCTTGATGGATTAAATTAGGAGCCTCTGAGGGTGATTTGATGCTTGCTGCCCACTTTGTGAGGCGTTTCATAATTCCCATTTGATCTGGAATTTCATGAAGGACGCCCCATCCTTTCCCCTGGGCTTTTTGAGGGATTTGTCCAACAAGGCAGAGGAGTTTTGCATTCAAGCCCCATGCAGTTGACAGTGCCCCACAGCTATTTAAAAACCCTGGGCCAGGCACAACATTGTAAACTGATTTTTCACCTGTAGCTAGATAATGTCCTAGTGCCATATATCCAGTCCCTTGTTCATGTCTAGAATGAATGACACGAATTTCATCTCTATAATCATAGAGCGCATTGTACAACCAATCATTTTGAACGCCTGGTAATCCATAGACGGTTTTGACACCCTCATTGATTAAAGATCTAACAACTGCTTGTCCTCCTGTCAATAATTCACTCATTCATTACTTTTTTTAATGCGTTGATGTAGGCTGTGTTTGCTTCTCGATCTCCAATGGTTACTCTGATGCATTCGTCGGCTCCAAAGTTTGCAACAGGCCTTACCATGATCCCTTCTTCCAACATTTTAGCTTCAAATATTTTATCGTCCATTTCAGGTTTGATCAAAATAAAGTTGGCTGCTGTTTTCCAATATTTAATTTGTAGATCATCTAATGCTTGATAGAGGTATGTTTTTTCTTTTCGAATGAGGGCTTTAGTTTTATCGATAAATGCATCATCCTTTAATGCGGCAATGGCTCCTGCTAAACCCAATTTGTTAAGCATGAATGGCCTTCTAAACTGAGAAACATATTGTGCAATTTCCTCCGTTGTATAGGCATAGCCCACACGCATACCCGCTAATCCATAAGCCTTTGAAAAACTATTAACAGCAATGACAGCTTTTCCTTCATTGACTTGATCAACAACTTGACTATAATCTGTTTGTTCTTCTGCAAACTGGAAATAGACCTCATCATGCACCACAACCACATGGTCTGGCACTTCATTGATGATTTTATTTACGATTTGTTTTGGGATGATATTACCTGTAGGATTATTGGGGTTGGTTAGAAAAACCAAACGGGTATTTTCATTGATTGCTGCTAAGACTGCATTTGCATCGTAACTAAACTCTTCAGGATTCAATGGAATATCGATCACTTTTGCACCCATCTTTTTAGCAAACAAAATATAAGGCTTGAAGGTCGGTGAGGAAATGATTACTTCCGAATTGTGATCTAGAAAAGCCCTACAAATTAAGTCCAAAACATCGACTCCACTGTTGGCTGTAAAAAATTGTTTTGGGCTTAAAGTTTCTTTGTAAAATTCAGACAGTGCATTCCTCAATTTTGTGTCTGTTCTATCTGGATATTGAGATACTTGGTGAATTTCATTTTGAATAGCTTGTAAGGCTAGGGGAGAAGGACCAAGAATATTTTCATTGGAGGAGAGTTTATATAATTTTTTACCATTAGAATTTATTTCATCTCTACTCTTACCTCCCTTGTATGGTTTGAAATCCTTCAGGTGACTTTTGAATATATCACTAATCTTACTCATCGACTTTTTTATACTTTATTATTTAATTGGCAACAATGGGTTTAGCTTCCATAGTTGCTTTAATAACTTCTGTTCCTTTAAATTTGGAACCTTCTTCAAACCATGACTTTGGAGCAGGTGCACCCCAGAGTGTTTGTCTTTGAGGATCAGTTAGATCCCACTTTAGGGGTTCTCTGTCCGTATCGACGGTGAGGTAGTCACTGGTGTAGATTTCTATTCTATGACCATCAGGATCTCTAATGTATAGAAAGAAGGCATTTGAAATGCCATGTCTTCCTGGACCTCTTTCAATGTTTTCTACATAACCCGTCGTTGACATTACATCTAAAAGATGGATGATGTTTAAAGCAGTAGGTACCCAGATTGCTGAATGGTGCAATC
>CALGNN010000231.1 GCA_937961455.1 uncultured Saprospiraceae bacterium | reverse complement strand
TGCAGCACCAGAGCCGCTATTGTCTAACACGGATGACGCTAGAATCAATATATTTTATTATAATAGGGTATTTAATGGGAGCTGTATAAGGAATACGTTTATAAATCCATTTACCCTACTTAAGAAATCAGATTATTACTTTTCGCTGAATAGGCTCCGGTCTTTAATAATACCAAAGTACATGCAATTTCAACTTCAATCCCCGCTTGTTTTGCTTTGTTATAGAATACAGGATTTTCAGTGCCAGGATTGAATATGATTCGTCTGGGTTTAAGGCTGATAATATAATCTATCTCAGTTTCTTGTCGATCTGGACCTAGGTATAGTGTGACAGTATCTATGTCATCTAATTTGGGCCGATCTTTTCGGATTATTCTATCAAACAATTCAGCTTCACGACCTCCAATCATTTCAATTTCATGTCCATATTCCAACAGCATTGCTGCGGCTTTATACGAATATCTTTCCGGTTTCGTAGAAGCTCCAAAGACCAATGTTTTCTTTTTATTTTCGAATAATTCCATGTGAGCTAAACAAGCTACAGCGTCTTTTGATTTGTGAATAGCGAATTTTATATCTAATTCGTCTTCTTGCTTACCTATTTTTAGTCTTTCTCCAAGCGCTGTTTCCATTTGGAATTGAATGCTCAACTTGCGCACTAACTGATCTTCTTTTAAAAGATCAAGCATCCACTCCACATATTTCACATTGTTACTATGTCCCATGATATCAATATCTGATCGCTTGACGGTGTAGTCTGCGCTTTCAGTATAATGTTCTAAAGCCTGTAATTTTTTTGGCGCTTCACAAGAAGCGTGTTTTTCTCCGAGGACAGGTAAATGATCAAAATTGATTCTGTGTGGCTTTTTTAATGCTGTATGCATGAGCACCCAAACGCTCACTGCGGCATATAATAAATTTCCTTCTTGATCGAATGCTTCGAAGTGCCGGTAGGAGATAGGGCCTTTCATACTTTGGACCCAAGTTTCAATGCTTATTTTTTCATGCCACTTGGGATACTGTTTAATTTCAAGATGGAGCTTATTCAAGACCCAAGCACAGTTTAGCTGTATCATTTCACTAAATCCAACTTTATGAAATACTGCATGTTGGCTGGCTACTTCTTGTAAAAAATTGATGAGATGTGGAAGGCCGCAGAGTTCTTGATTGCCACCCATATAACCATGGATGGTAAAATCTTGTTTCCAAATACCCTGATGTTCCATTCTTAACTGCCTTTAAGTAAGAATAGATCTGCTAGTGCAATAGCAGTTACGCCTTCCAAGACAGGAGGCACTCTTAAGGCTATGCAGCTATCATGTCTTCCCTCAATTAATAGATCTTCTCTTTTGCCGGTTTTAAAATTAAATGTGTTTTGGGTGACGCCTACACTGGAAGTGGGTTTTACGACAATTCTAAAAACCAAGTCATTGCCATTGCTTATTCCACCATTGATACCACCTGCATGGTTCGTTTCAGTGGTTCCATGTTCATCAATGATATTATCATTGTGTTCTGAACCTGACATCTTAGCTGCTCCAAATCCTGATCCAAATTCAACACCTTTTATAGCTGGTATGGCAAATACCAATTGACTGATTTTTGATTCGATGGATTGAAAAAAGGGTTCTCCTAATCCGATAGGCATTTGGCTAGCCCGACATTCTAAAATTCCACCAACAGAATCATGTTTTTCCATGGCCTCTGATACGGCTTTATCAATATCAGTTTGCCCACCAATTTCTAATATTTTTGCTTCTATTTTAATTGGAGCGATGATCTTTTTCGCAATAACTCCTGCAGCAACCAGACAGAGCGTCATTCTTCCTGAAAAATGTCCTCCTCCATTATAATCTGCAAATCCACCATATTTAATTCTTGAAACAAAGTCAGCATGTCCTGGCCTGGGATGGTATAAAAGATTGCTATAATCTTTGGATCTGATATTATTATTTTCCCACAAGATGGTTAAAGGCGCTCCTGTCGTATGATCTTGATATACACCGCTAATCATATTTGGTATATCAGCTTCTTTTCTAGGGGTAGTGCCTTTGGCCCCAGCTTTTCGTCTTCCAAGATCTTTTTCAAAATCTTCAGGCTTCAATGGAATACCAGGTGGAATACCGTCAATGGTTACACCAACAGACTTACCATGGGATTCTCCAAAAATACTTAGCTTAAATAATTGACCAGATACATTCATGAATTCTCATCTCCTTTTGAAGTAATAATAGCTTTCTGCGTCTTAATCGAATTGATATGGATTTCCTGATAGATTTTTTTGATGAAATCAGCTTCTAGACCCATTCTTTGCCCAAGGCCAATTTTCTCATTTAAGAGTGCTTCCCATCTATTCATTTGTAGAATAGAAAGGTTTTTGTCCTTTTTGTGCTGGGCGATTTTCTCAACAACAGATATTCTTTTTGCAAGAGCATCCATAATTTCTGTATCGATCGAATCTATTTCTGATCTAAAGACTTCTAACATATTGGTCTCCTTAGTTTCGGTGTCTCGCAATTTCAGATTATCCAACATGACCATCAGATTATCCGGAGTGACTTGCTGAGCTGCATCACTCCATGCTTTCTCAGGATCAGGATGTGCTTCAATCATTAAGCCATCAAATGCTAAGTCCAAGGATGTTTGAGAGACATCTTGCAATAGATCTCTTTTTCCACAAATATGACTGGGATCACAAATCATTGCCATATTGGGAAGTGTTCTTTTCATTTCGATTGGAATGGCCCACATTGGAGCATTTCTAAACCTTCCTGAAGTAGCAGATGAAAATCCTCTATGGATACCTGCGATTCTATCAATTCCTGATTTGGCAATGCGTTCTATGGCACCAAGCCATAATTTAAAATCTGGATTAATAGGATTCTTAATCATGACTGGAATGTCGATACCTTTAATCGCATCTGCTATTTCTTGAACGGCAAATGGATTAACTGTGGTCCTGGCACCAAGCCATAAAATGTCTACATTATGTTTTAATGATTCATAGACATGATTGGCTGTAGCCACTTCGACACAGGTCAAATAACCCGTTTCTTTTTTTACCTCTGTTAACCAAGGTAAGGCTTCAACACCCACTCCTTCAAAACTGCCAGGCCTTGTTCGAGGCTTCCAAACACCTGCTCTAAAAATTTGAACATGTTTGTCTTTATTTTCTAATCCCTTTGCCGTTGCTAAAACTTGTTCTTTGGTTTCGGCACTGCAGGGTCCACTTATTACAACTGGAAAAGTATCAAACATTCCCCAGTCTTGAAGTGGTTTTATGGTATCATTTAATTCATGCATGTTTATAGGCTTTTATTCTATTAATAGCTTCTCTTATTTTATTTTCTGGGGCGCAAAGAGAAATACGCACGTGCCTATTTCCATTTGTTCCAAATATCATACCCGGTGTGATAAATACATGGCAATCATAGAGTATCTTATCTATGAAAGCTTCTAAGGATTCTAGCTCATTAGGAATTTTTCCCCAAACAAATAATCCAGATGTATCTTTTTCGTAGGTGCATTCTAGAAGATCCATGAGTTCAAATACCAGGCTTCTTCTTTGTTTATAAATTCGATTTAAATCTTCTTGCCATTTCTCTTCTAAATTCAAAGCCTTTATTGCCGCTTCCTGTATGCCTTTAAACATTCCAGAATCGATGTTTGATTTCACTTTGATAATGGCATCTAAAAACGACTCATTGCCACTTACTACACCAACACGCCAACCA
>CALGNN010000230.1 GCA_937961455.1 uncultured Saprospiraceae bacterium | reverse complement strand
AGTTTTGAAATTAAGTGGTCCTTTTTCACAGGCAGTTAAACACAATAATATTCCAACTGTAAATACAGATAGGATTTTTAAATTTTTCATTTTCAATAAGCTTTTTGTTATTAATTGTTTTCTATACCATCCTATAGCTTGAACCATCAAAAGGTTACCCTGTCTTTAAATAAATTTTATAATTAATGGACTTTAGCTCTCCATTAAAAAGCCTCAAAGAAATCCGTATTATTATGTTGATGAAATTGAAAAACTTATTTGGGCCGAGCACACTAATAGCAGCCGCATTTATTGGACCTGGTACACTGACCACTTGCACCTTAGTTGGAGTTCAGACCTCATATGATCTTTTATGGTTGATGCTCTTTGCCATACTGGCAACGATTATATTACAAGAGATGAGTGCACGACTTGGCTTTGCAACTCAAGAAGGATTGGGCGAAGCTTTCAATAAGCAATTCGAAAAAGGCTGGACGCGATATCTTGTTTTTTTTCTCGTAATTTCTGCCATTCTAATTGGTAATGCTGCGTATGAATCAGGAAATATATCTGGTGGCGTCTTAGGGCTAGATATCATTTTAGGCCCAAACAAAATATGGCCTGTTATTATAGGAACATTTTGTTTTGCGTTACTTTTTATTGGAAAATATAAATGGATAGAAAATATCTTAGTTGGACTCGTCATTTTGATGAGTATATGTTTCTTAATTACAGCCTTCCTCGTTAAACCAGATATTATAGAAATCCTTTCTGGCTTCATTCCTCGTAAACCAACAGAAGAAAGCTTTCTTTTAATGCTCGCCATCGTAGGCACCACCGTAGTACCTTACAATCTTTTTCTCCATGCTTCTACCATTTCAAAAAAATGGAAAAAAGATGCATCAATAAAAGATGTGAGAATGGAAAATGCTGCCTCTATCATTATGGGTGGACTCATCTCTATGCTCATTATAATTACAGCAGCCAGTTCGAGTAATGCCGTCGAAGAAGTAAAAACAGCAAAAGACTTAGCCGTCCAGTTGCAACCCCTCTTTGGACAGGCAGCAAAATGGTTTATGGGAATTGGACTTTTAGCTGCTGGTTTGAGTTCTGCACTTACCGCTCCCTTGGCAGCCTCCTATGCAGCAAAAGGATTATTCGCTTGGAAAGGAGCTGAAAACAGTCTAAAATTCAAATCTATTTGGATGGCAATTTTGGCTATCGGAGTATTAGTTGCTATAACAGATATCGAAAGAATATTAATTATAAAATTTGCGCAAATTGCAAATGCCTTGTTGCTGCCTTTCATCGCAATTTATCTTTTGTATGTATGTAATTCTAAGAAGATTTTAGGCGAGTTTGTAAACAATAAAACTTCCAATTTTTTTGGCTTGCTCGTTATTGTTTTTTGCCTGATTTTATCTTTTAAATCCTTTAATAGTCTCTTTCAATTAATTTAAGAATAATTAATTACTGACTTTCAAGGTTCTATCTTTCCATACATACTCCTTATTAAATAAGGCTGCAATACTGATCCAAACATAATAAAACGGAAACAATAAAGAGGAGATCAGAAAGAATATGGGATTCATTTTATACTTCAAATTCTTTGCAACTTTATACAAAAAGAGGAAATCAAAAAATAATTTGAGAAAGAATTGAATCAGAAATATTTGAAGAACGATGTTACTCAAAAATAGTCCTAAAAATAGATTTATCAACAGGACGATATTAAAAGTAAATATAAATCCTGCTACAAATAGGGTCCCAAAATGACTGAAATATCTTGACTTTGTGGACCAACGAATTCTTTGATTTTTAAATGCTTTAAATGTTTTTTCTGCAGGCGTCAAAACAACAGCATCTGGTGATTTAATATATCCAGTCTTCTCTCCTGCTTTAACAGCCTTGTGGAAAAAGAATATGTCATCGCCAGAAGCAATGTTTTCATTCCCTTCATAACCATTTAACTCTTGAAACAGATTTTTCTCAAAAACTAAATTTGCACCATTAGCTAGGTAACACAGCTTGGATTCGTTCCCTGCACCTGTCACTCCCATACTAGCCAATAAATCACAGGCCTGAAAATGAGCTAAAATACTATTGGGCTTCCTAATTAAAACTGGGCCTGTCATAATTCTTGACGCACTATTTTGTAAGGCTTTATTTAAGGTTTTCAACCACTTGGGTTTACAAACACAATCTGCATCTAAGGTAATGATGTGAGAACCCCTCGCTCTTTTAATGGCTAGATTTATACCAGCTTTTTTATTGGATTGATACTCATTAAAGCCCTGTTCCTGATCTAAATCTATAAGCTGATGATGATCCATCATGGAAGGCTTTAAAAGTTTTACCGTATTATCATTTGAAAAATCATCTATAAAAATAACTTCATACTTATCGGTGGGATACTCCTGAAGATTTAGGGATTGAATCAATCGCTCAATATTTTCTGATTCATTTCTAAATGCAATGATTACACTAAAGAAAACTTGTTCTTTTGTTTTAATATTAGGTTTGGCAATATTTTCCCAGAAGACATAAAAATATATGATCAGGAAAAGGTATAGAAGGGTGAAAAGAATACATATAAAAAGGAAAGCTTGAAGCATGATACGTCAATTAACCTTGTCCAAAAAGATTATCGTATTCGTTTCCTTGAGGTTCTTTTTTAATTTCTTTTAAGTCTAAAAATTCTTCTTCAAAATCTTCTTCTTCTGTCACTTCTTCATATTCTGTAAAAGACTTTTCTTCTTTTTTCTCTTGAATTTTATTAAAAAGTAAACCACTAAATTTACTCGCAAAAAATGCTCGGCCAAAAAGATAAGCAGCCACGAAGGGATAGGCAAGTGCTGTTAGTACCATAGCTACTATACCAACAATGGCATTTTGCTTAAATAGCTTAACGAGCATTTTCACATAATCAACGACTACATTATAATTTAATAAGAGGGCTCCAATTAATAAGAATGGAGACAACCAATATAAAAGGGTAAATATTCCTTTGGCGATAAAATACACGCCTAATATCACAGCAAAAACTACCACTAATCCTAAAATTAGATTCCTTGTGCTGTTTCCATCTGTTTTGAAGTACGTCATAAGCTATAGTCTAAATTACGAATGATTGTGCATTTCAGAAAATTGCATATCATACAATTTCTTATAATAACCATCTTTAATTTGCACTAGTTCATCATGATTTCCAAATTCTACCTTATTTCCTTTATCTAAAACCATAATATAATTCGCATTTCTAATAGTAGAAAGACGATGTGCTATTATTATAGACGTTCTTTTGTTTATTAATGTTTCGATAGCATGCTGAATTATCGACTCAGTCTCTGTATCTATAGACGAAGTTGCCTCATCCAAGATTAATATGTCTGGATCAAAGACCAAAGCCCTAACAAATGAAATCAGTTGACGCTGCCCAACAGAAAGGTTTAAACCTCTTTCAGTGACCACAAAGTCATAGCCTCCAGGTAGGTTTTCTATGAAGACATCTGCTCCTATCATTTTCGCAGCTTCTACAACTTTTTCCTTCTTGATCCGATCATCCATCAAACTGATATTATCAAGAATGCTCCCTGTAAAAAGAAAAACATCTTGAAGGACTATTGCCATACGACTTCTAACAAAATCTAAATTATATTTCTCTAAGGAGACATCATCAATCAATATTTCTCCTTCATTGATCTCATAAAATTTATTCAATAAATTGATGATGGTTGTTTTACCAGAGCCTGTACTTCCAACAATGGCAAGTGTCTCTCCTGGCTGTAATTTAAAATTTAGATTGTGGAGGACATACTGATTCTCAACATAGGCAAACTTTACATTTTTAAATTCAAGTTTACCTTGAAAATCATCTTTCACCAAATCACCATTGTTTTGAACCTTATCATCATCATCAATTACACCAAAGACACGATCTGCCGCTACGATCCCCATTTGTATCGTATTGAATTTATCTGCTAAGAGTCGAATCGGTCTAAACATCATCCCCAAGTATATTGGAAATACAATTAGCGCACCCAAACTTACTTCATCTGTCAATACAGATTGTGCACCCCACCAAACCATAATACCCAAAGAAAAGGCAGAGATGATTTCCACTACAGGAAAGAAAATGGCATAATAATTTACTGCATCGAGATTAGCTCTTGTATAGCTTCGATTGATGGTTTTAAACTTTTGTCTTTCTTGCTGCTCTGCATTAAAAATTTGAACCACTTTCATTCCCGTTATTCGCTCTTGTAGAAAAGCATTCATGGTGGATATTTGCGTTCGAACTTTTTGAAATGCTACTTTCACTTTTTCTTTAAAAATATATGTTGCGATAATTAGAAGCGGCACAGAAATCATGCAAATCATGCTCAAGCGAAAAGATGTTGTAAACATAATAATCAACACAGCTATAAGACCCAAGATGTCAGCAATCATGGTGATCACGCCTTGAGTAAAAACTTGATTGATGGTCTCTATATCATTAATCGTTCTTGTAGTAGCTTGACCAATAGGCGTCTTATCAAAGTATGCAGACCTAAGTGAAACAATGTGATTAAATATTTTTGTGCGCAGGTCTCTAATTACGGATTGTCCCAATAAATTGGTGATATAGATAAAAGCATATTGGAGGATGACATTTAAAATTAATACTGCAATAAAAATCATAGCAATATTCATCATTCCTCCATAATTACCTTGAAGGATGTAATCATCTACCATGACATTAATAAGGTAAGGTCTAATCACCCCTATTGGAGCAAGGACGATCGCTAAAACAGCAGCAATGAAAAAGATGACTTTATAGGGTCTCGCAAGACCAATAATCCTAGCCAAAACTTTTAAATCCAGTTGATTCTGTTCTTCACTCATTGCTAGGCAAAGATACATTTTAGCCTGACAATCTTATTTCGTGAAATGGAACAATGCTTACTTTTTGGTTCACATCATTCGACCTTCATCTGCAAAAGAATAATATCCTTCTTCACTAAATATTAAATGATCTAAGACCTTTAATTCTAAAAAATTTCCTCCTTTTGAGATCTTTTTCGTGATGTCGATATCAGCTTGACTGGGTTTTAAATTTCCTGATGGATGGTTATGTGCCAGGATGATTGAGGTACAAGTTTCTCTTTGCAAGGCATTTTGAAAAATGATTCTTGTATCTACGACAGTTCCACTTATACCACCAACACTTATTTGCACCTTATCCAATATCTTATTGGATCTATTCAATAGCAAAATCCAAAATTCTTCTCTTTTAAGATCAGCAAAATTGGCAAACAAATATTCATAGGCGTCTCTGCTGGATTGGACGCGCACTTTTTCATTTGCTTGTGAAAATTGTCTTCGTCTACCTATTTCAAGTGCCGCAATGATCAACAAAGCTTTAGCTTGACCAATTCCTTTAAATTCAAGAAATTCTTTCAAAGAAAGCTTCCCCAATTCAAATAAGTTTTGTTTCACATGAAGTAAGATTCGACCTGATAATCCCAAGGCAGATTCTTCCTTAGTACCAGATCCAATAAGAATGGCTAGCAACTCTGCGTCACTCAATGCGTTTTTACCTTTTAGCAATAATTTTTGTCGAGGCTGCTCGTCGTCAGCCAGCTCCTTGATGGAGCTGTGTAGTTTATAATTCATCCTTGTAGTTTTAATTCCCTTTCAATATGAGTCCATCATATCAAAAACGAATGTTCTTGGTAATAAATAGTTCTTATAACTAAACTACATAATAATATCCAAGAATCTCCAAGGATGTAAATTTTCCTTAAATTTTTGCTAAGGCTGCTGCAAGATCCTCTCTAAGGTCGTCGTAATCCTCAACCCCAACACTCAATCGAATCAATGAATCCGTCAAGCCTACTTTCATCCGTTCTTTTTTAGGAATACTTGCATGAGTCATACTTGCGGGATGCCCAATCAACGACTCTACGCCACCCAAGGATTCTGCGAGAGCAAATAAATGGGTATTACTAAGGACTTTTTTCGCAACACTGTATTTGTTATTAACCAAGTCAAAACTGACCATACCTCCAAAGTCCTTCATCTGCCTTTTGGCAATACTATGACCTGAATGAGATTTCAATCCCGGATAATATACTTTAGAAACTTTTTTATGCTTGTTTAACCAATTGGCCATCTTCTGCGCATTTTGACAAGATCTTTCTACTCTTAAGTGTAAGGTTTTAATACCCCTTAAAGCAAGAAAACAATCTTGTGGACCAGGAACTGCCCCTGCAGCATTTTGCAAATACTTTAAATGTTGTGCTATAAATTCATTGTTAGTAACTGCAAGTCCCATGATCACATCTGAATGTCCATTGATATACTTTGTAGCTGAATGCATAGCAATATCAGCTCCAAGATCTAAAGGGTTTTGCAGGTATGGAGAAGCAAATGTATTATCAACACAAATGATGATATCATCATTGTTGTATTTTTTTGTAATCTTCTTGATATCGATAATATTCATCATTGGATTGGTAGGAGTCTCAATCCAGATCAATCTAGTTCGTTCATTTATGGCGGCTTTCAATTGGGCCGAATCATTCATATCTACATAATGAACTTTAATTCCAAAACGCTCATAGACTGTGGTAGCCAAACGATAAGAACCTCCATATAAATCATTGGTTGAAATTACTTCATCACCTGTTCTCAGTAATTTCAAAATAGTATCCATTGCAGCCAAACCACTTGAAAAAGCAATACCATATTTTCCATTTTCTAATGCTGCAACATTATTTTCTAAAACAGTTCTGGTAGGATTTTGAGTTCTGGCATATTCATAGCCTTTATGCTTTCCTGGTGCATCCTGCACATAGGTTGAAGTTTGATATATCGGAGTCATGATCGCTCCTGTACTAGGATCAGGCTCTATACCCGCATGAATTACTTTCGTTGCAAATTTCATTTTTTTATTTTTTAGCCATAGCTGCTTTTGCAGCATTAATAATGTCTTTTATTCCAAGTCCATATTTATCCAAAAGTTCGATAGAAGTTCCACTTTCTCCAAAACTGTCATTTACTGCGACAAAATTCATGGGAGCAGGATGTTTTTCAGAAAGCAAAGAAGAGATACTTTCTCCAAGTCCTCCGTTTCTTTGATGTTCTTCGGCAGAAACTGCGCATCCTGTTTTTCGAACGGAAGCTAAGACAGCTTCCTCATCTAAAGGTTTAATGGTGTGGATATTAATTAGATCAACTGAAACACCTTCAGATACCAATTGTTTAGCAGCTTCTACTGCGTACCAAACGAGGTGGCCTGTTGCAAAAATACTTACATCAGATCCTTCATTCATGTGAACGGCTTTCCCAATTTCAAAAGGAGTGTCCGCTGGCATGAATACGGGCCAGCCTGGTCTTCCAAATCTCAAATAAACTGGACCATCAAAATCTGCAATCGCTATAGTGGCGGCTTTTGTTTGATTATAATCACAAGGGTTAATGACTGTCATTCCGGGAAGCATTTTCATCATGCCAATATCTTCTAAGATTTGATGCGTCGCTCCATCCTCTCCTAAAGTCAACCCTGCATGGGATGCACAAATCTTTACATTTTTATGTGAGTAAGCTATGGATTGGCGAATTTGGTCATAGACTCTGCCTGTAGAAAAATTAGCAAAGGTACTGGTATAAGGAATTTTTCCAGTTGTGGCAAGTCCTGCAGCTAGTCCCATCATATTCGCCTCTGCGATTCCTACTTGAAAAAAACGCTCTGGCCACTCATCAATAAATTTTTGAATTTTTAAAGAACCTATAAGATCAGCACAAAGGGCAACTACCTCTGGATGTGATTTGCCAAGTTCATAGACTCCTGCACCAAATCCATCTCTGGTTGATTTTTTATCTGTTTGATTATAATTGTCTAACATAGTGTTTATTTAATTGGGTAATCGCCCAAGGTTTCTTCTAATTGTGCTAATCCTTTTTCTAAAAGTTCATCGTTTGGAGCCTTTCCATGCCATGCATGTGTGCCCATCATATAGTCGACACCCATTCCCATTTCTGTTTTCATAATAATGACGATGGGTACACCTTGTCCTGTTTTTGCTTTCGCTTTTGTTATCGTCTGAATTACATCTTCGATATCATTACCGTCCATACTCATGACCTCCCAACCAAAGGCTTTCCACTTTGCTTCTAAATCTCCTAAATCCATTACTTCTTTAGTTGGACCATCTATTTGTTGACCATTATAATCGACGGTGACGATAATATTATCCACCTTGTGATGTGCGCCAAACATAACAGCTTCCCAAATTTGTCCTTCTTGCAATTCGCCATCACCAGTTAGACAATAAATGAGTTGATCATCGCCATCCAATTTTTTTCCTAAAGCTGCTCCAAGTGCGACTGAGATTCCTTGACCTAGAGATCCTGAGGCAACTCTTATTCCAGGTAATCCCTCATGTGTAGCAGGGTGACCTTGTAATCTCGAATTTAATTTTCTAAATGTAGCAAGTTCTTCGACTGGAAAATATCCGCTTCTTGCGAGGACACTGTACCAAACTGGAGATATGTGTCCATTAGATAAAAAGAAGAGATCTTGCCCCTTACCTTCCATACTAAAATTTGGATCGTGTTTTAAGATTTCAAAATATAGGGCGACGAAAAAATCCGTGCAACCAAGACTACCTCCAGGGTGACCACTATTGACTTGATGAACTTGTCTAAGAATATCTCTGCGGACCTGGGTAGCTATTTTTTTAAGCTGGGCGATATCTGCCATATCTATTTTTAATTGTAAGCACGAAAATACATTTAAAAAAAGACATATATATAAAAAGGCAATATGAATTACTCACATTGCCTTTTAAAAAAATTTCAATATTATTCCTTTAGTTCACTGCATCTTCTAAAGCTTTTCCAGCTTTAAATTTAACGACCTTTTTAGCTTTGATTTTAATCGGAGCACCGGTTCGTGGATTTCTGCCCATTCTAGCTTCTCTTTTGTTTATTGAGAATGTACCAAATCCAATTAAAGAAACTTTATCGCCCTTTTTAAGGCAGCTTTGCATAGAAGACAATACAGAATTAACTGCATCAGTTGCTTGCGCTTTTGTGATATCCGAAGCTTTTGCAACGTTATCTACTAAATCTCCTTTATTCATTTTTATAAGATTTTAAATTAAAAAAAAATTTAATACGTCAAAATTAGGTTTATGAACTTATTAAAACAAATTTATATATGAAAAATCCGCCAAAACCATTGAAAAATCAGGGTTTTTACCCATTTTAAACTAAATTGAAGATAAATTCGTTATTAAAAAAGTAACAAATCGACCTTTTGTGGTCTGAGCCCTTTAAATAAGAAAATGAAAAAATACATCAATTTCAGCCTCATCTTACTTTTGTTAATCATGTTTTGTCTACCTTCTTGTAGTCGCAAAACGGGTTGCCCTGGTGAAAATGCGACGACCAAAACCCACTTTGATGGTTCATACAAAGTGAAAAAAACAAAGCAACATTTATTTGATAAAAAGACTCGAAAGAATAATTAAATCTTTGGATTTAAAATTTCCGTTAATTTTTCTCCTATAATATTAAATGCCAGTATAGTCAGAAAAATGGCGATGCCTGGAAAGATGGCTAACCACCAGGCTGAAAAATAAGATCTACTTTCATTAAGTAAAGATCCCCAAGTAACTTGCTCTTGTGCTAGACCCAATCCAAGAAATGATAAACTTGCCTCAGCTAATATAGCAGCAGACACCCCAAAGGAAAGCGTTATTAAAACCGGCGTAATCGCATTGGGTAAGCCATGAATAAATAAAATTTTTGCACTACTTATCCCTTGCAACCTAGCAGATTTAATATAATCCATCGATCTTATTTTTAAGAACTCTGCCCTGACGAATCTGGCAATATTGGTCCAACTTAATATTCCAATAATTACAATGATTGAAGCAATGCTTTGAGTCTTAATGAGCGCTAATAAAGATAGGAGCAAAAACAATCCAGGGATCGCATTAAACATTTCAATAAATCGCATCACCATTAAATCTATCGGAATAGCAATATTTTTTTTAAAGGCAAAATGTCTATTTAAGACATTCCCTATATAAAGAAAGATAAAAAATAAGCACCCTGAAATAACAAGTCCTTTTAATAAATATATTCCTGCATTTATGTTTCCATAATTATTTACATAAGGAAATACAAAAGCATAAACAAGCGAAAAGAAGAACGCAAGCAAGAGTAAAAAAACACTTGGCAAGGATAATACAACTTGATCATCTCCAAAATATCCTGCTATAGTGCCTATGACGATTCCTATAAAACCAGCAATCAACATGGAGAAAATTCCAATCATCATAGCGGATCTTGTTCCATGAATTAATCCAGCCAAAATATCTCTACCTAACTTATCTGTACCCAATAAATGTCTTTTACGATTCTCCTTTATATTTTGTGCTCCTAAAGGACTCTTGTACGAAGCATTCAATTTATCCTGAGTAGTTTCCGAATAAGGTATAGGTGCTCTAAGGATGGATTCAAATTCTTGTGAAAGCCAATCTACTCCAACTAATCCCTCATAAGGTTTTGCAAGATTGAACTTGCCGAGCATGTCATTAAATATTGGGTAATAATTCTCACCTTCATATTTACAATAAAAAGGTTTTTCATTTGCAATCATAGGTGATAAAATAGCTATCACCATAAATACCATAAGTATCCTTAATGCCCATCTTGAGGCTCGATCTTTTTTCAACCGCTGATATATTTGTTTGAGCTCACGCATGCTTTGAAGATCGTTGGAATCTGACACGTGGGTCTAAATAGGCGTACAAAATATCTGCAATTAAAAATCCTATCATGGTTAAAAATGCAACAAGTAGGAGAATTGCAAATAGTACTGGCCAATCATTTGATAAGATTGCATTAAAGGCTAGACGGCCCATTCCAGGTATACTGAAAATTACTTCTATAATTAATGAACCTCCAAACAGGGCTGGTAGTACATTTGCTATCAGTGTAATAATCGGGAATAATGCATTTCTTAAAGCATGTTTTTTTAATACTGCTTTCTCTGAAAGTCCTTTTGCAAGACCTGTCCTAAAATAATCACTTTTCATTTCATTCAAAGTACTTGCTCGCATCTGCCTACTTATGAATGCCAGCGAAACGAGCGTAAGACTCAATACCGGTAAGACTAAATGCCAAGCAATATCAAGCATACCTTCAAAACTAAATTCCTTACCAAAATGTCTGCCTAGGCCCAAAGAAGGAAATAAATCCGTCCAAGTTCCATACTCTTCTGTGGTAAAAAAAATAAGCAATAGAGTAGCAAGCCAAAATACAGGAATCGCATAAAACATATATAAAATGAGACTGCCCAATTTATCAAAGGCAGTATGTGCTTTAAGGGCAAAATTCCATCCCAATGGGATACTAATAAAATAGACTAATAGAATGGCTAATCCATTTAGAACTAATGTCCACTTTAATGCTTCAATGATCTTTTTACTTGCTGGCTGTTGGTCTATTAAAGAATTACCAAAATCCGCTTTTATAAATTTACTTATCCATTGATGATATTGATTTTGACTTCCATGCCATCTAAAACTTGGGAATACTGAAGCTTTGTAATTTTCGTTTTTTAATGTTTCAGTTGCATTAACTAGAGCGCTATAGCTTGACTTCAATGACGCTAAGTGGCCATAGGGTTTTATTATCTGATCAAGTCGATTTAATGGAACTTGAAAAGCATCAAAAGTTTTGGATTGACTTAAAGCTAAAAACTCATGTCTCAGATCTATAGCATCTCTTTTTTGCAAGCTGTCTTTAAACTGAAATGCTTTAAGTTCAAACTCATCAAGTCTCAGCGCTAAGGATTGGACTCCCTCCCAATTTTTACTTAAAGCGTACCAAGCTTTTAATCGTTCTTTTTTTTCTTTAGGATAAATTCGGTATAAGGTGTCTGGGTAATTCTTTGGTAAAATAGAAAAGTAAAAAATAGGCTTATCATAGCCCAAACTTTTAAACTTTTGTGCATATGCTTTTTTAGAAATAACAGGGTCGCTAAGTGATTCCGTATCCGCATTAACATTAAGAAGACTATAAACTTGATCTCCTGGAACAGACTTACTCATCAGGAAAACCACAATGGAAAGAATCAGTAAAACAGGTATAGCAAGTAACAGTCTTTTGATTATGTATTTAGTCATGCTATTCCTCAGAAATTAAAAAACCAAGATACGCTAATTCGAAGCGGCCTTAAAATTTCTCTCAAAATATCCTGGTCTCAACAGGCAAGTTTCAATATCAATATTTTTCGAAACTGCCAAGTTATCAAAAGGAACATACAAGAATACAGCCGGATGTTCATTTTGTATAATTTCTTGCAGCTCATGATAATATTTTTGCCTCTTATCTCTGTCTTTAGTTGATCTAATTTTTTCAATTAGCACATCACTTTCCGGAGTACCAAAGCCTGTATAGTTTATTCCTTGAAGACCCGAATTTTCGGTGTGCCATGATCCAAAAGGATCATCATCGGCTCCATAAGTTCTTATTCTTGTGGGTGCAGTATCATATTTTTTATCATAAATTTCTTTGGTAAATAAACTACCAGCTTTCGCATCAATATTCATCTTAATACCCACTTTTTTTAAGTCTTCTTGTATCAACAGACCTAGATTTTGTGCATTCTTACTTGGGCTTGAATCAAAGTCAAATTCCAATTCCTGCAATTTTCCGTTTATCATTTTATCAACGGTACCATTTGCATTGGTGTCCTTCCAACCTGCCTTTGCAAGTAATTCTTTTGATTTATCCATATCAAAGTCGATAGGCTTTAAAGAATTGTTATAATAAGATTTACCTGGATGAAAAGGACCAATAATTCTTTGCGCTTGATTATCTGTAAGGACTTTTAATAAATTTTCATAATCGACAGCATAGGCTATAGCTGCTCTAATATCCCTATCCACTAAGATCTCATCTCTCTTATTAAGCATCAACATCGTATAGGCTAGTGTACTTGGATTATGAAAACTGAGTTTTTCTTTTGCAAACTCACTATTCTTAAGATCATTGAAATTATCATTTGTGATGACAGGCAGAAAATCAATTGTTCCATCTTTAAGTGCAGCGATAGCACTTGTTTCATCAGGAATGATTTTGTACTCTATAGTTTTAGGATAGTTTTGGAAAAAGCTATTCTCATTTTCAAAAGCAGCCCCCCACCAGTTTTCAACTTTTTCAATTATTACATTACTTCCAGCATTCCATTCTTTTAACTTATAAGGGCCGGAGCCAACAATGGTTTCTCTTGAAAATTGAGGACTTAAATACCTTTCTCCAAAGGCGCGCAAATTCGGATACTTTTCAAACAAGTCTTTTTCATCCATATCTTTGATCTCTTTCAAAGGAATCTCATCTAAGGCGCCCTCAGGATCATATATATGTTTTGGCATAGGAATATTACTCGCTACAGTAATAGAATCATTTAAATAAGATTCTTTATATAAAAACGAAACCTTTCTTGGGTCATCAGGATAAACCAATATATCTGAAAGAATGTCTCTATTAGATGAAGATGAAGCAGAATTGATATTGGGTATAAAACCAATTTTCGCCGTTGTTAAAATGTCTTCTGCAAGTATGGGTTTTCCATCATGCCATTGAGCCTCTTTTTTGATCCAAACATCAAATTTTTGGAACTCGTTATTATTCTCATCTTTTATGACAGATCTAACTGGAGGACCCTCGGCTATCACAGGAGCCATTTCTAATGTATAAGGGTCTAAGGGAGAAAGTGCGTAGAACATATTGTTAATGATCTGATTGGTAATTCCTCTCTTACTTAATAATGGATTTAAGGTAGCGTGTTCTGTCCTATGGGCAATTATAACTGTATCTAATTCTTTAGAAGTTTGTTCTTTTTTACAAGAAGAAATAAAAAAAACAGTACAGATAAGCACTAGCATCAAATGCAATTTCTTACATTTCATATGGAGTATTCTTATTTAAGTGATATAACATCTTTAAACTACGGATTCTTTAATCAAGTTACAAGAACAATAACGAATTACGAAATGTTGTTAATGAGACCTTTATCATGAATATTGAGAAAAACATATTAATTGCTGGAGGATCTGGAATGATCGGAAGCATCCTATCTAAATTTTTACAAGAAAAGGGATATAACGTTTCTTTATTAAGTAGGCAAAAGAAACTAAAAAGCTCTTATAAGGTCTTTCATTGGGACCCTTCAAATAACGTAATTGACGAACAAGCCATCACAACTAACCCTATAATTATAAATCTTTGCGGAGCATCTGTTGCCAGTCGCCGTTGGACCCACAGAAGAAAAAAAGAAATTATAAATAGTCGGATTGTACCAAACCTTTTCTTTAAAAATCAATTCGAAAAACTACAAGTATATCCCAAGCAATATATTGCGGCTTCAGCTATTGGCATCTATGGGGATTCGAAGAATAAAAAAATGACGGAAAATAGTAATCCTATTGGAACGCATTTTTTAACTCAGGTTTGTAAAGAGTGGGAAAAATCTATCCAATCCATCCCAGAAAAAGATGCAATAAAAACCATTATTAGAATTGGCTTAGTGCTTTCTAACGATGGTGGCCCATATGCAATTTTAAGAAACCTTGGTAAAACAGGTGTTTACAATTATTTTGGAAGTGGTATGCAATTTTATTCCTGGATTCATGTGAATGATCTTGTAAGAATATTTTTGCATGTTATAGAAAATGAATTGGGAGGGGTGTTCAATGCTACCGCCACTGTACCGGCGACGAATTACAATTTCACTAAAGCGATTGCTAAAACTAAGTCCAAAAGATCAATAGTCTTCGGACTCCCTTCATTCTTATTAAAATTTCTGCTAGGAGAAATGTCAGATGCGGTCTTGGTAGGACAAAATGTATCTTCAGAAAAACTTACTAAGTCGAACTTTAGCTTTAATTACCCAGATTTAGCTTCGGCATTGAAGCATTTGAATTAAGGCTTAAATACTTCGATATTTTTGGTTTTCAAAATCATATCAGTAAACTTCCCCTTAAATCTGGTAGCTCTTACGATATGATTATCAATCCAATGATAATTGCCTCCTCTAGGTTTTCCAAACAAAATACCATGATATTTAAAACCATGCTTTTGCAACCATGCTTCGGTAACTTCTCTATGAGCTTCTGTCCTTGAAGTGAAGAAGGTAATAACATGGCCTTCATCGTACCATTTGTTTAAGATTTCTAATGCATCTGGATACAATTCTGCAGTTACCATTCTTTCTGGTTCTTCATTTGGAATATCATCGCAAATTGTACCATCAATATCTATTAGAAAATTCTTAACCTCATCAGGTAAAACAGGACTTAACTGTTCTCCTTTTTCATTAGTTAATTGTTGAAAATCTTTGTTGGAATCACTCATTAAAATAAAATTGAACTGCAAAGCTAAGGAAAACTTTAAAATGCCATAAAGTCTTGCGGGTTAATTGGTTTTCCTTTAAACCATAGCTCAAAATGAAGATGTGGACCGTCTGTTAATGCACCTGTATTACCAATAATGGCTACTGCTTCCCCTGCTTCTACAAAATCTCCTACTTTTTTCAAAAGACTCGAATTGTGTTTATAAAAACTCACAATGTCATTTTGATGCTGAATGCCTATGGTATTTCCTGTCTCCATTGTCCAATCTGATGAAATTACAAATCCTGAAAGACATGATTTCACCGCTGTGTTTTTTGGTGCAATTATGTCTACGCCCAAATGGTCTTCTTCAGCCATAAACTCAGCACTAACCTCTCCCTTTAAAGGAGGAATAAAGTGTATTTGTTCCAAGGAAGTAGAAGGTGATGCATTTATTTCAAATTTATTATTCTTAGCCCTTTCAAAAGTTTCTTCACTTTCAATTTCTAGTCGCAGTAACTCGTCTTCCTTGATACGCTCTACACTATTAAAATCTATTTCTTGTTCTGGAATATCTGCAGGCTCTTCATATTGGACATTCCCAGTGAGGATTTTTTTAAAATTATCCGTGTAGGCTTCTTGTGCGTTTAGCGTCTCCTCAATTTCAATCATACGTTTTCGCATTTCTACAAATTCACGATTGCTCTCAACATCCGCATATCCAGGCACTAAACGTTTTAATGGTGTGAAAAATATCGCTAAAATTACGATGATCGCACTAATCACGAAAAGGGTGCATATAATGGTGTAAATGTTAAGAAGACTCAAAGAAAATGAAGAAACACGCTCAAAAGTCTCTTCTTTCAAGATTTCCAAGCGATAAGGGACTTTTAGTTTGTCAAAACGGCCTTCTTTTTGCTCTTTATTTTTCATTATAATACAAAGTTACAATTAAAATAAAATTTAGTAATTACTGTTATATAACAGTGAAAATTGAACCCTATTTGCTAAAACGAATTAATATATTTGCGTGAAGAAAAAACTTTCCATATTGAAACGTAAAGGTTCAGCATTAAGTCTCTTAACTATTGTAATTTTTTTAGCATCCTGTGCTACACAAAAAAGCAAGGATGATCTAACTCCATTACAAAAGTTGTATCATAATACGACCTCCCATTATAACGCATATTTTAATGCGAATGAGATCATAAATGAGAGTGTTTTTAATTTAGAATCTGCACATACAGACAACTATAGCAAACTGCTAGAGATCCATAAATATATGGCCGTAGATGACGTGTCATCTCAAGCGGAACAATTAGATGAAGCCATTAAAAAAGCTTCAGTAGCTATTACACTCCATAGACCCAGCAACTGGACAGATGATGCCTACCTATTAATAGCAAAATCGCAGTTTATCAAAAAAGATTATGAAAAAGCTGAAGAAACCCTCAAGTTCTTTAAATCAGAATTTGATCCTTTAAATACAAAGTCAAAATTTAAGTCCGGTAAGGCAGATAAAAAAGATCGAAGAGGAAACCAAGTAAAAGAGCGCGAGACCTTCGTAACTAAAGAAGAAGAACAAGAAATCAAAGACGAGAAGAAGGCCAGAGAAAAAGAAATTAAAAAAAGAAAAAAGGCCAAGAAAAAAGGCAAGAGCAAGAAGAAAAAACAAAGACCTACACAAAGTGCTAAAGAAGCACCTCCTGTACCAACCAAAAAAGAAATAAAAGAAGAGAAAGCTAAAGAAGAGGAAAAGAAAGAAGACGACACGAAGTTTAAAGAAGATGATCCAAAATCACACAGACTCTGTTACAATGATGGTTTACTTCTATTAGCTCGAAATTATATTGAAAGAGAAAGATTTAGCGAAGCAGATTTTATACTTAATCGTTTAGAAAAAGATCCTAAATCTGATAAAATATTAAAGAAGGAGTTGTACCCAACACGTGCAAGTTACTACCTTAAAAAGAAGGATTATACCAAAGCCATTACAGCGTTACGACAGGCCATCCAATACAGCAAGGAGAAGACAGACAAAGCAAGGTATGCTTTTATCATTGCTCAGATTTATCAAATGAATAAAAATGGTTCAAGTGCTTTGACTGCGTTTAATGAGGTATTAAAATACAAGCCTAGCTATGAAATGGAATTCAATACGCGATTGAATCTCGAAAAAAATGCTTGGATTAGTGGAAAAGAATCTGCTTCCTCTGCTATCAAGAAATTGGAAAAAATGGCAAAGGATCTGAAAAATGAAGAATACCGTGATCAGATATATTATACCCTTGGCGAAATAGCCTTAGAAAGTGGTCAAAAGAAAGAAGCCATAACATATTTTGAGGAAGCCATTTCTTATAATGTTGGTAATAAGTCTCAACTTACTGAATGCCATTTTGCCTTAGGTGAATTACATTTGGAATATGAAGATTACGTGAAAGCACAATTTCATTTTGAATCTGCATTGACTGGTTTAAGTAAGACTGATGAGCGATACGTAGAGGTAAAAAAATACAGTGAAAATCTCAAAGACATTGCTGATAATATCAAGGTCATCAATCTGCAAGACAGCTTATTACTTATCAGCTATATGGATGATAAATCTAAAAAAGATCTTGCCAAAAAAATTAAAGCAGAAAGATTTAAGGAAAAAGAAGAAACTGCATCAGGAGGTGTAGGAAAAGCTTCTGCATCCAGTGCCTCAAGTGGAGGAGTTGTCCTAGGTTCAAGTAATTTCTTTGCATACAATCCAAGGGATGTAAAAAAAGGAATTAGAGAATTTGAGAAAGTGTGGGGAAATAGGGACTTAGTAGACAATTGGAGAACAAGCCGTTCAGCTGGTGCATTAAAAGATGATATTGCAAGTGGTGAAAATTTTACGGACCCTAATGCCATAATGACCATGGCAGAGGTAAAGCAAATTCTACGCGACGTACCTGAAACGGAACAAGCACAAGATGCTGCTAGAGCCAAGATTCAAAAAGCCATGCTTAATCTTGGAATCCTTTACAGAGATCGATTGGAAAACTATGACAAATCTGTAAGCATCTTAGAAGAGTTAAATGATAAATACCCTTCAAATAAACATGAGCTGGACTCTTGGTACTATTTATACCTTTCGAATAAAGATTTAGGTAATGGTACAAGAGCTGAGTATTATGCTAATTTGATTCAAGGTCAATATGCAGATTCAGATTATGCAAAAATTTTGTCTGACCCTAATTACGCAATTAACTTATTAGCCAAAGAAAAAGAAGTTGGTGAAGCATATAATATCGTCTACAATCTTTTTGATAATGGTCAATATGAAGAAGCTTCAACACAGATTGCAGCAGTTACACAAAACTATGGTACAAGCCATCCCTACGTTGCAAAACTTGCTTTATTGAATGCAATGTGTATTGGTAACATGCAGGGAAAAGAAACCTACATCAAAGCGCTGAAAGAAACGATACAAAAATATCCTCAAACAGATGTTCAGACAAGAGCAAGAGAAATACTTCGATTTTTAGAAGGTGATAGAACTGCTTTTGGAGGGGCTAGTGGTCTTGGAGGTGAATCCCCCAACTATAGATCTGAAGAGAGTTCTTTACATTATGCGCTGCTTATTCTGAATAACCCGAAACAAGTATCTATTAATGATACTAAAATCTCCATTTCTAATTATCATAGAAAATATCACAAGCTTGATAAGCTAGCCATGGCAAGTTTGAGTTTCAATGCAAGTTCAGATAATATTGTAATACTTATCAGAAAATTCAAGGATAAGAAAGTTGCTATGAAATACTATGATGGTGTGATTAAGAAACAGAAGCAGTATGTTCCTAGCAATGCAGATACAGACTTTTTTGTCATCAGTCAACAAAACTATCGGGAACTCATGAAGTTTAAATCTGTAGAAGCCTATCGAATCTTCTTTAATAAGGATTATCTTGATGAAGAATAAATCGCAATAAGTCCTTGCAAAATAAACTCTTTACATAGTTTATTGTAGGCTTCTAATTTACCAAAATGAAAAAATCCTTTAAGTATCATTGGATGCTTATTTGCTGTTTGAGCCTAGTCTTGGTTCAATGTAAAATTGATGTTCCTGCAGCTAATAATGTCTCAGAGCTGGAGCAAGGTCTTCAACAGCTGTTGGATGCAATGTTAGAAAAAACCAATATCCCAGGTGTAAGTCTTCATGTAGAGTCGCCCGACTATGGAATATCATGGTCAGGCGCGGCAGGATCCGACCAAATAGATTCTGTAACTGTCCTTAGTCCTGAGCAAGCCTATAGAATTGCAAGTGTTACAAAGACCTTCGTTGCAGCTGCCATTCTAAAATTTCATGAGCAAGCTAAGCTTTCAATTGATGATCCTATCAGTCAATACATCTCAGAAGAACA
>CALGNN010000229.1 GCA_937961455.1 uncultured Saprospiraceae bacterium | reverse complement strand
AGGTAATATCATAAAACAATTAACCGATGAACCGGGTTATGATGCTGAGCCAACTGTTTCACCAAAGGGTGATAAAATTGTTTTCACATCTACGAGGAGTGGAGATTTAGAATTATATACAATGAATATTGATGGTTCGGATGTGAAACAAATCACAGACGGTTTAGGATATGATGGAGGAGCTTTTTTCAGCCCAGATGGTGAATACCTCATATTTAGATCTTCAAGACCAAAGACAGAGGAAGCCAACAAAAAATATAAAGATCTTTTAGCAGATTGGGTGGTGGAACCATCTGATATGGAATTATATGTCTGTAAGGCTGATGGATCTGAATTAAAGAAGATTACAGATTTAGGAAATGCTAATTGGGCGCCATTCTTTCATCCTTCAGGGAAGAAAGTCATCTTCAGCAGTAATCATGCAAGTAAAAGAGGTTTTCCTTTTAATCTATTCATGATCAACATAGATGGCACAGGATTGGAGCAAATCACATTTGATCCCACTTTCGATTCATTCCCGATGTTTTCGCCAGATGGTAAGCAATTGGTTTTTGCTTCTAATAGAAATAATGGTGGCACGAGAGAAACCAACGTATTTGTGGCTGATTGGGTGGAGTAGTTTTTTTAAAAGTAAAAGGTCAAATTAATTTAAAGTAATTCGAAAGGATGACGGAAAAAGAAAATTGGTTTAGTAGATTAAAACAAAAATGGGGTGTTGATGCAAAACAAGCAGTAATCATATTGATTGTTTTTGCCTTGACTGGTACTACCATTATGTTTTTAAAAAAGCCTGTTGTGGAGTTTTTTACGGGAGGTGAAAAGTCACTCACATTTTCCATTCTATATTTTATATTGATCTTGCCGATATACAATGTGTTTTTATTGATCTATGGATTTCTTCTTGGACAGTTTCAGTTTTTCTGGGAATATGAAAAAAAGTTTTTCAATAGAATGTTTAGAAGAAATAAAAAATAAATAAAGTCGAAATATGAAAAGCAACTTTGATTTTCTTTTTCGCATTCCGCTATTATTCGCATTTTTTTGTATTAGTTCGCTTCATGCGCAGTATGATCTTTCCGATTATGAAGTTTGTGAAGGACCATTTACGGTTGACAGTATACCATTCAATTTATCTGGGATTGCTTTCAATCCTACTAATGGATTATATTATGGAGTGACGAATACCCCTCCAACGATTTATGAGATTGATAGTATGGGTGGAGGATCAAGAAAGATCCCGCTTATTGGATTTCAGGATGTGGAAGATATATGCCATATTCAGCATAATTCATTTGCTATCGTAGAAGAACGATTGGGTAGAATTCATTTGGTGACTGTTGAACCAGGAGATGTAGTTATCAATTATTCTCCATTTGATTTATTCATTCAGTTGGCAGGCACTTGGCTGGATAATACAGGTATCGAAGGACTCAGTTTCGATAGTATTTCTAATACTTTGTATTTAGTTGAAGAGAAGCTGGATATGAATGTATATGCACTTAGTGATCCGTTTAGTTTTATTGGGAATACGGTTGCGCCAGATATTCCATTCAATCTTCAAAACAGTTTGAATGAAATAGGGGATACCTTAATCACGGATATGTCGGGCATTCTAGCTTTAGACAGTTGTTTGTATTTGTTGAGTGATGAGGGCAAAAAGATCATACAATTGGACGCGTATACAGGTGTTCAAAAAGATACCTTATTTGATCTTAGCATGATGTCTCAGCCTGAGGGTATTTGTTTGGGTGCAGGCGGTAATATGTATATCGTAGGAGAGGCGAATGAGATGATGAAGCTATGTTTGGATAGTATGCTACTTGATACCATGATGATAGATACGATGGGCATGGATACGATGATGATGGATACAATGGGCATGGACACGATGGGTATGGACACCATGGGTATGGATACGATGAATATGGATACGACTACTATGGTCTTACAAGCAGCGTGGTATCGTCCAGTGATATATCCGAATCCTAGTTCTGATATGTTTTATATTGAGGATATATTTTGTGAAGAAGCTTTAGTTGAAATTTACAATATTAAAGGAAGAAAGATTCAAAGTAATTTTGTGAAAGATCAAGGAGTGTCGGTTACAAATTTGGTTCAAGGGATCTATATAATTAATGTCAAATGTGGAGATTATAGTTGGCAGACAAAGTTTGTAAAGCGTCCCTAAGATCTGTTTTAAAGTCCTTTATTTTCTTCCATAAAGAGGGAGGGTAATAATTTTTACGGTCTCATGGAATTTCTTAGTTTTGCAAACCTTTGATAAAAGAAAAAGGAAAGTACCATGCCCTTGTGGCGGAATTGGTAGACGCGCTGGATTCAAAATCCAGTTCCTTCGGGAGTGGGGGTTCGATTCCCCCCGGGGGTACAAAACGGCAAAAAAGGTATAATTAACAACCTATAAAAACCGTTTATAAACAATAGATGAAGCTAAGTAATGTATTTTGCTTGGCTTTTTCTTATGCTATTATTGACATCATTGAAACCATCAAATATGGTGCAAAGATATTTGTTGATCCTAGCATGAAAAAAAAGAAAGGAGATAAGAGTAATACGCCTCACAAAATTTACGCAGCTGCATTGCATGAGATATATAAAGCAATGGATAATAAAAAGCTATTTGGATCTTTCGGATTTACTCTTCCAAAACAAGATCCAAAAGAGAAGGTCCAAAAATTGGTATCGGACTATCAGGAATGGAAATATATACCTGCTATTGCTGACTATGTGAATGCTTCAACTGGTCAACTTATGACAAAGTTTATTCCAGACCAAGAACTAGAAGAACTTTTAAAAGCTATAGACATTGAATCAACTTAATCAATCTTACAGTCCGCTAGGGAGAGGAAGTCCAAACCCAATAAATTAATAGATATAACAATTGATTTAAGTCTAATGAAAAGAGTAAAAATAGTGTAAACTATCTTATATTTTATAATTATTCCAAACACTCTTATATATAATTTAACTTAG
>CALGNN010000228.1 GCA_937961455.1 uncultured Saprospiraceae bacterium | reverse complement strand
ATGAAATTGGGAATGGCGCATCCAATGGGGCCTTTACAATTAGCAGATTTCATAGGTTTGGATGTTGTATTAGCCATTGCAAATGTCTTATATGAAGGTTTTGGAAATCCAAAATATGCACCTTGCCCATTGTTAGTGAATATGGTTACTGCTAAAAAATTGGGTAGAAAAACGGGTGAAGGATTTTATGCTTATAAGCCAGGATCCAAAGAGTGGATCGTTTCCAATTCATTCAAATAATCTACTTTGATTTCCATAGTAACGGATCAAATCGATCGAACCATTGTTCTCGAAAATGTGCCTACCACTGTAGTTTCTCTGGTGCCATCTATCACGGAGCTGATTTGTGATCTTGCTGGAATTGAAGTACTTGTTGGTAGAACAAAATTTTGCATCCATCCCGAGAATATTAAGCCCATTGAGATTATAGGTGGTACAAAGACGATTAATATTGAAAAAATAAAATCACTCAAGCCGGATTTAATAATTGCAAACAAAGAAGAAAACATCAAAGCGCAAGTTGAAGAACTGATGAACGATTATTCAGTGTGGGTATCTGATGTAGAAGATTTTGAAGACGGCATTGATTTAATTCGAAGATTGGCTTCCTTATTTGATAAAAAGGAAAGGGGAGATTCAATAATCAAAAATATTCATTCGACCTTAAATGTCTTCAACAACAATAATAAAGTCCCGGTCGCCTACATGATATGGAAAGAGCCCTACATGACTGTAGGAGGGGATACCTACATCAACAGCATGCTATCTCAGCTGAATCTTGAAAATATATTCAAAAATAAATTGCGGTATCCAAAAGTGGAGCTTTGGGAACTTAAGAATTCAAAAGCTGAATTCATTCTATTATCTTCGGAGCCGTATCCTTTTAAAGAAAAACATGTTAAAGAATTAGAATCTCAGTTAATTGGTAAAAAAGTTCTATTAGTTGATGGAGAATTTTTTTCTTGGTATGGTAGCAGAATCACAAAGAAGCAATCGTATCTACAAACATTTATAAACCATATTCAAAAAAAATAATAAAGATGAAACAAGTATATATCTGTTCGGCAGTAAGAACTCCTCTAGGAAGTTTTGGAGGTGTACTATCTCAATTTTCTGCGACAAAATTAGGGAGTCTCGCGATAGAAGGAGCCTTGTCGAAAATTCAATTAGATCCTTCTCTTATTGATGAGGTATATATGGGAAATGTTTTATCAGCAAACTTAGGACAAGCTCCAGCTCGTCAAGCAGCACTTGGAGCGGGCTTAGGAAATAATGTTCCATGCACAACAGTAAATAAAGTTTGTAGCTCTGGAGCAAAATCTATTATGTTGGCTGCTCAAAGTATTATGTTAGGGCATAATGATATAGTCCTTGCAGGAGGAATGGAAAATATGTCTGCAGTTCCTTTTTATATACCTAAGGCAAGATTTGGATATAAGTACGGAAAGGCCAATTTGGTTGATGGATTAGAGCACGATGGTTTGATTGATGCTTACGATCAATCAGTCATGGGTAAGTGTGGTGATCTGACTGCTGAGAAATACAACATTTCTAGAGAAGAACAAGATGCTTACGCTATTAATTCCTATAAAGCTGCTGCGGCTACAACAGAGGCAGGAATTTTTAAAAACGAGATTGTCCCTGTGTCAGTTCCGCAAAGAAAAGGAGATCCTATCATCGTTGATGAAGATGAGGAATTTAAAAAAGTCATGTTTGATAAAATTCCAAAATTAAGAGCGGCATTCTCTGATAATGGAACAGTAACAGCTGCAAATGCTTCTACCATTAATGATGGAGCTGCTGCATTAATATTGGTGAGTGAAGAGAAAATGAAAGCCTTGAACCTTCAACCTATTGCAAGAGTCGTATCTTTTGCCGATGCAGCACATGAGCCTAAAGAATTTACAACAGCACCTGCAAAAGCAGCACCCATCGCTTTAAATAGAGCAGGCCTAGCCATAAATGATATTGATTATTTTGAAGTGAATGAAGCCTTTGCAGTTGTGCCTTTGGCATTTAACAAAATTTTGCAAGTGGATCCTGCAAAAGTAAATGTATATGGTGGTGCAGTTTCAATTGGCCATCCTCTTGGAGCTTCGGGAGCAAGGATTGCTGTGACGCTATGTAATGTGCTTCAAACTAAGAATGCTTCTAAGGGATTAGTCTCTATATGTAATGGAGGAGGAGGTGCTTCTTCTATTGTTTTGGAAAAAGCTTAGCAAACTAATTATGTGATATGTAACGCTGAAGTCAAAGATTCAAACATTATTGGAAGAGCTTTTTCTTAGATTTGGCGCTTATGAAATGGATTCAACTTAATTGCATGCTTCTTGGCTGTTTTATTTTAGCTTCTTGTCAAACGAAAAGTGCTCAAGTAGAACAAATAAAAGAAGTTCAAATGGAAACCGTATTTCTTCTTCTTCAACAAGAGTCACAAGCGGAACAGATGATCCCTTTATTTTCTAAATATGGCTTACAACTTATAGGTAGATCAAGTCGATCTCAATTGATGTACAAGTATTTATATGATGCAAGTCAGGTACAACAAAAAGCTTTTGAAAAAATACTTCTAGAAAATTCGGCTGTTTTGGAAGTAGCATTTGTAACAGATAAACCTGGAGATATTT
Source organism: uncultured Saprospiraceae bacterium (assembly GCA_937961455.1). Lineage (GTDB taxonomy): Bacteria > Bacteroidota > Bacteroidia > Chitinophagales > Saprospiraceae > CALGNN01. The sequence goes on along the minus strand of CALGNN010000228.1, from coordinate 24,020 downwards.
CTTCTGGAACCAATGGCAAGAAAGGAAAAGTGTCTATTGGAAATAAAAATTGACTTGGATTATGGATTTTAAAAATTGTATTGTAGGGCTCACGCTATTTTTGTGTTTTAGTATGGCTTCTGTTGAGGCTCAGGACCGAAATGATATTTTTACACTTAAAGACGTAAGTAGTTCAAAACTAATTAAAACAGGAAAGACCAAAGCCATAAGAGATATGGTACCTGTCGGCAGCTCTAATCTTGATAAAAAGGAATTGTATAAGCCCAATTGGAAAGCACCAGCAAATTTTTCAAATCGAATGAAAAACAGATCGCTTGCTCCAGAAATGGAACATTCAGGTCCTGATCCAATTAGACAAAAACACTATAATTCTAATAAATCACTAACTGTAGATCCAATAGTAAACATTGATGGTATTACTTCAGGGTCTTCCCCTAATGATCCATCAGGTGATGTTGGAAAATCACACTATGTACAAATGGTGAATGTGACTGATATTGCTGTTTATGACAAAACAGGAAACCTCCAAATCACCTTTGCAGCTAATGTGATTTGGTCAAGCATAGGATTCTCCAGCGCTGGTGATCCAATTGTATTATATGATCAGGAACATGATAGGTGGATCCTTACGGAATTTGCCAACCAAGGTAATAATTTACTTTTTGCCGTCTCTGAAGATTCTGATCCATCAGGTGTTTGGACAACGTATAATTTTAGTACTCCTAACTTTCCTGATTATCCTAAGTATGCCATTTGGGATGACGTCATAACCATCACAACAAATGAGAGTGGAATTTCAAATGCAATCCTTTATATCCTAGACAAAGAAGCTTTGGTCGCTTTAGAAGATGATGTAGACTTTCAGCGATTAGTGGTACAAGGTCCTCCAACTGTTGAAAGTGGCTTCTTTACTGCAACACCTCTTAATTGGTTAGGTGAAACAAAACCCGATGAAGCCACTAAACCGACGTATATATTTTTGAATGATGCTTCTTGGGGTGCTGTGCCTGAAGATGAGATTACAATCGTAGATGTGGATGTTGATTTTAATGATTCTAATAATACTCAGATAAATGTAACTGGAGTAGTAGTGAGTCCCTATGATTCCTATCCATGCTCAGTGCCAGGTTTTGGGTTTTCATGTGTTCCACAACCAAATGGTAACGGTTTGGATGGTTTGCCAGACATTATCATGCAAAGAGCCATTTATAGAAATTTTGGTTCTTATGAATCTATGTTGTTTAATTTTATTACAGACGTAACAGATGGAGATAACTTATCAGGAATAAGATGGACGGAGTTAAGGAAAACTACAGGTACTTCATGGTCTTTATATCAAGAAGGGACCTTTGCACCTGACGACGGACTGGATCGCTATATGGGATCCATTGCAATGGACGGCAATGGCAATATTGGTCTAGCTTATAATGTGAGTAGTGAAGATGAATTTGTAGGAGTTCGATTTACAGGAAGATTGGCAGGAGATCCACTTGGTCAAATGACTATTGAAGAGTTTAATGCTGTGAGTGGAGGATCAACCATTAATTCTGGTGGTCGATTCGGAGATTATGCTGACATGTCTGTTGATCCTGAAAATGATAGAACTTTTTGGTTTACCACTGAATATGCCGGACCTAATAATGTAAGGACAAGAATATTAGCTTTTGAGTTTCAAGACACAAATGATATTGCACCCTTTACTTTCTTGAGCCCTATGAGTTCGGCTGACTTAGGACCCAATGAAACGGTAACTATTGAATACAGAAATCTTGGTTTAGATACTCAACAAGTATATCAGTTTGGATACCAATTCGAAGGAATGGCACCAGTCGTAGTTGATATAGACAGTACCTTTGCTCCTGGTGCAAGCTATGTATACGAATTTCCAGGGACTGTAAATATGGATGAAAAACGTACCTATGATTTCAAAGCATTTACCTTCTTAGATGGAGATGATATACCTGGGAATGATACACTGCGAACAAGCTTTACAAAATTTAACAGAAATGATGCTGGAGTGACACAGCTGAGTTTTAAAGATAATTCATGTGATTCCATCGTTAACATTAGCATTAGGGTCTCAAATTTTGGTGCAGATACTTTAAAGGCTCTTACGCTTTCTAGCACACTTAATGGAGTATCGCAAGCTGATATTGATTGGACAGGCGCATTAGCTCAAGGAGCGTCAGAAGTTGTGGAGCTTTCACAGAGTGGTTTTGCTGGAGGTCCGAATGATTTTATCGCTTGGACCAACATGCCAAATAATGCTATAGATGAAAATTTCAATAATGATACATCAGCTGCAGTAATCAATACGATTGCCAATGGAACTGCTATTACTATTGCAGTTTTAACAGATAATTGGCCAGCAGAAACTACCTGGGAATTGCTTGATGAACAAGGCAATGAGATTGCTTCAGGCGGTCCTTATGATCAGCAAACAACCCTGTTCACACAGGAGGTATGCGTAGACCCAGAAGCATGTTATACCTTTACACTTTTTGATAGTTATGGTGATGGAATTTTATCCGGAGGAAATGTAGTAGGAGATTATCAAATATTAAATGATGAAGGTTTAGCCCTTGCTAATTTGATGAACGCAGAATTTGGATTTGAAGAGACCAATTCATTTTGTGCCAATGAACCTTGCAGTTTTGACATCTCTTCTGATGTAATGGCAGAAACACTAGTTGGCATGGATGGAGCTATTATGCTAAATGCAACCAGTGGCGTTGGTCCATTTGAATTTAGTATCGATGGTGGAACATCCTTTCAATCAAGTGGCTTGTTCTCAAATCTGAATCAAGGGATATATGATATCGTTGCGATCAGTGCCAACGATTGTATCTTTGAAGGAACAGTAGAAGTAGGATTTTGTGATTTACAAGTAGTTGTGAATTTTACTGATGAGACTTTTGCAGGAGCCATGGATGGGACAATTGAGATAATTGCTTCTACTGAAGTAGATACCATTTTGGGATACAGTATCGATGGCGGATTGACCTTCAGTGATATTAGTCTATTTGAAAACTTGAGTCCTGGTGATTATGATATCATTGTAGCTACGACAAGTGAATGTGAGTACCGCGAGATGGTTACTATTTCGATGACAACCCATGTAATCGATCAAAGCGTAGGATTCATTTGTACCATATTTCCAAACCCAACTTTTGGATTATTTAATATGGAAGTGACTGGAGACCTTGGGGAAGATCATTATTTGCATATAGAAGTTTTATCAGAAGATGGTAAATTTCTACACAATGCTAAATTGAGTAAATACGACAATGCTTATGTTGGAATGGTTTCTTTAATGAACTACCCATCGGGTAATTACTTGATTAGATTTGAATCAGAGAAAATTAGTAAAATGTATATGGTAGTAAAGGAATAATCCTTTTCTACTTATAAATAAGAAGCCTGTTGAAGATTATTCTCAACAGGCTTCTTATTTAGAATAAGTTTTATTGAATCAGAGAAACTTCATCTTCGGATATATGAATCACTCTTGTTTCTTCAGCTCTATTGTCCATATCCACAGTCCCATTTTCGAGACGTAAAACGCCTCTTGGACAAACCGCACTACAAACACCACAACCTACACAAGAGGAACGAACAATATCCTGTCCTCTTTGAGCGTACCATCTTACATCAATTCCCATTTCACAATAGGTAGAACAATTACCACATGAGATACATTGGCCACCATTGGTTGTGATTCTGAATCGAGATTTAAACTTTTGCACTAAACCTAAGTAAGCTGCAAGCGGACATCCAAACCTACACCAAGTTCGATTTCCCATTAAAGGATAAAATCCTGTTCCGACAACTCCTGCAAATGCTGACCCAATTAAAAAGCCATACCAAGTTCTCACCGTGTCGCTATTCATAAAAAGGATGTTTTTATTTCCGGTGAAATAAGAATACAAAACCAATAGTGTCATGATGACAGCGAATACTAATACACCATGGATAATGTAACGTTCATATTTCCATGCCCTCAAACTTTTGTCAGACAATTGACGATAAGGATCACCCATCGTTTCAGCTAAACCTCCGCAACCACACACCCAGCTGCAATACCATCGTTTTCCAAAAAAATAAGTGATAACTGGAACACCAATCAAAATCAAAATGATCCCCCAAAACAACATAAATAAACCCATGCTTCCACTTGAGGTCAAGGTGTCAAGATTATAGTCGAAAAAGAAATTGTAATTAAGCGGCCAAATATTTTTGAAGTCATACCAAGGTTGATTAAGCCTAACCAAAATTTCTGGAATCAAAAAAGCAAAGGCCGTTTGAAAAAACATTACCGAAAACGTCCTGAATATTTGGTACTTATTATGACGATATTTTGCAATCATTCTGATGCCCATTACGATCACAATGATGGTATAAAGAAATCCATATAAAAACCAATTACTCGCAGGATTGCCACTTAGTTTTTCACTGACAGGATCTACCAAGACGATCCAATTGGTTATGTATTCAGGTTTCCAGTAAAGTAGAATGTAAAATCCGATAAGCAAGATTCCAGTGATTATTCCAAACCAAGCTGTGACATCTGGAGAAGCAGATTTAGGAGGAATTTTATCTTTTTGTTTTTCTCTAAAGTAAACTAAGTAAACAATGAGTCCTATGACTGCAAGTGTGACCAAGGGCCAAAATACCTGTGAGCCCATATACATGACTCCATACAACAGCAGACCGATGGTAGTTGTAATCAGGAAGAAGGTCCTCCAATTTAAGGTCAATCCTCTGGTCATGGAACTATGGTAAATTCCGTCATTCTTGATGCCTGGCAATTTCTGGAATAGAGGAATGATGTAAAGCAATGCTCCAAAAATTCCTAAGCCAAAAATCGTGTACAAGAGTGTAAGGGTATTTCTAGATACAAAACCTACTCCTGATGCCTTAGTAGTTTGAAATACATAGTCTTTGATTTTCCAGTCTCCCAATTTGTAATCCCATTCACCAACTCCCTCTGGAATTCCATTTGCTGCTTGAGCCTCTAGGCTTTTTTGCGCTTCTTTACATAGGCTTTTGATGGCCTTGATGAAGGAAATATTATTTCCATAAGTCTCATTTAATATGCCCTGATTTTCAGCAGCTTTTAACAGCTCAGCTTTATGAAAATCAGATTCAGTATAGAGTGTTTCTTCTTGAAGTTGGTAAGAATTCAAGCCAAGTGATAATATAAAAAGACCAATGGCCGCTATCAAAATAGCTAATCCTATTTTTTGTAAAATGTGCATGATTAGTTTTTTAAGAATTTAAGCACTCTATTAAAATTTCTTTTCCCTCTTAATTCGATTTGTTTACCTGTTTGCTTTTTATAAAGTGCTAAAACTTCTTTTTCATAAGCATCATAAAACTCAGGATCAAAATTGGCTAGTGATAAATTTTGTAATACATCGCTTAGTAAGGTTTTTTCTCGGATCCATTTTTCACAAACCTCATGCCTATATCTAATGCCAAAGAGATTGAAACCAATGATTTCCTCTGAGTTTTTATCATAAACGATTCTGATAGATTTTGTTCCGTCTTCGTGCATCCAAAACAAGGAAGCATGATTTTCTGGGGGTTTAGCTAAGACATCTCCATATACCTGATATTCGATATCAAAAAATTTGGCAGAGTTAAACCAGATGCCTGGATTGTATGGTATTTTATTGCCGCAAATATTGTGGGCAAGGGTTTCTCCCATCATTCGACCTGTGTACCAAATTGCTTCAATAGGTCTTCTTCCAGGTGCAGGATTTGAATGTTCTGAACAATCTCCGATAGCATATACATCAGGAATATTAGTGGCTAAATACTCATTGACGATGACACCTCTATTGGTGTTTAATTCACTGTCTTTTAGAAAATCAATAGAAGGACTAACGCCTGCTGTTAAGCCTACATATTGACATGGGATTTCTTCCCCAGTTTCTTTGATCTTTACTCCGCAAGCAACTCCATTACCATTATCTTTTATAGACTCCAAATTTACACCAAGCCTGAGATCAATATGATGGTCCAAGATGTGTTTGGAAATCATTTTTGATTCTTCAGGTGGCAATACATTATCCCAATAATTTTGTTCTCTAACTAGCATGGTAACAGGGATGTTTCTGCTAGCAAACATTTCTGCCATTTCAATTCCAATGAGCCCTCCACCAACAATGACAGCTCTTTTGAGGCCTTTACTATGAGCTTCCATATAGTCCAAGTCTTGCTTGGAATATAATCCTCTTACACCTTCCAAATCTTGACCTGGCCAACCAAACTTATTGCTTTTTGATCCTGTAGCAATGATCAACTTATCATAATTCATGTCATTGCCAGAAGAAAGAATTAATTTTTTCTCATTAAAGTGTACTTTTTCGACATGTGCGTACACCAAATTAATCCGATTTTTATCCCAAAACCAGTCTTCATAAGGCTTTGTATCCTCATATCTCATATGACCCATGTATATGTACATGAGAGCTGTTCTTGAATAAAAATGAGCGGTTTCTGAGGATATAATCGTGATTTGATGATCACTTAACTTTCTAATAAATCTTGCTGCAGTAACGCCGCTTATACCATTACCAATGATAACTACATTCATAAAAGTAATTTACAATGAATTGGAAAAAAAATGCTTACAAATTGGTCTTTACATAGACATCAATAGGTATAATTTTCAAGAAAATACGCAAAATTCTAAACGAATTACCCGATATGGGTATTAACTATATTGTGCAAGCTTATTCAATCATTTGTTAAATAAATGCTAAGATTGATTTTTAGCATGTAAATAATTGAAATTATTAGCTTTTATGGTTAATTTAGCCTAGACCTGAGGAAAATTGAATTGTATGAAGAAAACATTACTAACATTTTTATCATTTATTTGCTTTGTAACGCTTATTCAAGCGCAGCTGGTTTCAGTTGATAAGGCTGAATTGAGTTTTAACGTGAGTGCAACAGATACTGATATTAAAGCTGAATTTATTGTCACAAATAACTCTGATCAAGAATTAAGCTTGCTTTGGTCAAGAGATGACAATAGTATCCCTGCAGGTTGGATTACTTGGATGTGTGACAACAATTTATGTTACGGCCCAGGTTTATCTGCTTGTCCAGATGACAAAGCCAATATTGTTGCTCCTAACGAAACTATGTTAGTGCAATATCACGTAAATCCAAATGGTATTGAGCAAAATGCATCGATACCCTTAACAATAACTTCTTTAGAATTTCCTGATTCAACATTATTAGAATTAACCACAAACTTAAGTTTTGCTACTTCTATTGATGATGTTCAAGAAGATGCCATTTCTATTTATCCAAACCCTAGTGCTGATTATTTCAGAGTGTATCATGATGATCGTATTCAATCATTAGCACTTTATAGCATTGTTGGGAAGCCGGTAAAAACGTTTGACTATGCAAATGGTAAATCTTATCATATCGCACTTTTGCCAGATGGTATGTACTTAGTGAGATTTTATGATAACAAGAAAGATGTTATTAAAACAATGAGACTTTCGAAGAGAAGTTCTTAAGAGTCTTAAAACGATATATTAAAAAAGCCTAAGATGAAAATCTTGGGCTTTTTTATTTATTCCTTTTTAGAATTACTTTTTGCACAGTTTAGCATATCAAGCTGGATACTCTACAAAGTTTCTAGGAGTTTCAAATAATCTAACTGAGAGATCAAATTGATCATCAATTTCTTCTCTTAGAATGTCATAGATTTTAATACAAATGTTTTCTGCAGAAGGATTGACAGTTTTAAAATCATCCACATCAAGATTGAGATTCTTGTGGTCGTAACGATCTTCAATTTTATCTTTAATAATATCTTTCAATAATTTTAGATCGATAACCATTCCTGTTTGCTGGTCAACTTCTCCTACTACCTTCACCTCTAGTTCATAATTGTGCCCGTGATAATTAGCATTGCTGCAAACACCAAAGACTTCTTTGTTTTTTGCATCATCCCAATCTTCATTATAAAGTCTATGGGCTGCGTTGAAATGGGCTTTTCTATATATTGCTACTCTACTCATATTATTTATTTAAATGTGCAAGGCTCTATTTGCTGTGGCGGCTAATGCTGCTTCTTTGACTGCTTCCGTGTAAGTAGGGTGTGGGTGACTTATTCTTGCAATATCTTCAGCTGTTGCCTTAAATTCCATTAAAGCATTGGCTTCAATAATTAAATCTGCAACTCTAGGGCCAATCATATGTACACCTAAAACTTCATCAGTAGCTTCATCAGCAAGAATTTTTACAAACCCCTCTGTATCCATACTTGCTCTAGACCTACCAAGTGCTCTAAATGGAAACTTACCAGATTTATAAGCTACACCTGCTTCTTTAAGCTGTTCTTCTGTTTTGCCGACACCGGCTACTTCAGGCCATGTATATACTACACCCGGAATTAGATTATAATCTACATGGGGCTTTTGGCCAGCTAAATATTCCGCTACGAGAACACCTTCCTCTTCTGCTTTATGTGCAAGCATTGCACCTTTGATCACATCGCCAATCGCAAACACACCAGATTCTGAAGTTTCTAAATGCTCGTTTACTTCGATCCTTCCTTTATCATCTGTTTTGATATTGGTGTTTTCTAATCCAAGATTATCGGTATAAGCACGTCTTCCGATGGCCACAAGACAATAATCAGCTTTTATTTCAAATTGATCTTCAGTATCTCTTTTTTGAACGGATACGGTCGCTGCTGTTTTAGTCGCTTTAACACCAGTAACCATATGTTTCAAATGAAACTTAATCCCTATTTTTTTTAATGATCTTGCTAATTCTTTGCCTAAGTCTTTATCCATTCCAGCGATTATCCGATCCATATATTCCACTACCTCTACTTCGGTACCTAAACGAGCAAAGACGGAGCCCAACTCTAATCCAATTACACCTCCTCCGATAATCACCATTTTTTTCGGCAATTTATCGATGTTCAAAGCCTCCGTAGAAGTGATGACTCTTTGTTTGTCATAGTTGAAACTTTCAGGAGTAATAGGTTTTGAGCCTGTGGCTATGATGACCTTATCAGATTCGATTTCCGTGGTTTTATCCACTCCTTTTATAGAAATCTTTTTTGGACTTAGGAAGCTACCATGACCATGAAAGACCTCGATCTTATTTTTATTCATTAAGTAGTCAATCCCTTTAGTGGTTTGACTTACTACCTCACCTTTTCTCTTTATCATTTGAGGCATATCCAATGTCAATCCAGAAACATTGATTCCGTGTTTATCAAATTTTGCTTTGGCATTATGATAATGCTCGCTCGAATCCAATAAGGCTTTAGATGGGATGCAACCAACATTTAAACATGTGCCTCCCAATACATCATATCTTTCAATGATGGCTGTTTTAAAACCTAATTGTGCTGCTCTTATGGCTGCTACATATCCTCCAGGCCCTGAGCCTATAACTGTTACATCAAATTTCATTATTTATCCTTGTTAGGCTTATTTTGATTTTGGTTTTTATTCTTTGAATTTTGGTTTTTAGGTCCTCTATTGGGCCTTGATTTAGTTCTTGAAGACTTTGATTTATTTTTTCCTGAATTCTGGGTGCCTCCTCCTGAAGCTTCTTTTGCTTTAGGATTATTAGAGTTTGGTCTCTTATTCTTAGCATTCGGTCTTCTCTTTGGTCTCCTTTTCTTTCTTCTTTTTTGCTCTTTCGGCAATTCAATTACCCCAGTTACATCATCAGCAAAATCTATTTCTGCCAAAGCTGCTTCTTGACGTATCTGTTCGCGATCTCTTAATTCCTCTGGATGATCGCCTCTCTTATTCATTTTTAAAATCTTCTCAACACGTTCAGGAGCTAAAGCTATAGGTACTGATCTGCCTTTCGCCGTTAGATAAGAATAGTGCATGAGATTCTTGAATATGTCTGTTTTTACTAAAACAGCTTTACCATATTTAGTCAAAAGCTCATCTGATTTTTCTGGAAATTTTCTAACCGCTTCTACGTAGACGTCTAATTCATAATTCAAGCAACATTTAAGTCTACCACACTGGCCAGATAATTTTGCTTGATTGATGGACAAGTTTTGATAACGTACTGCAATTGAAGTAACTGATTTAAAATCAGAAAGCCATGTTGAGCAACACAACTCTCTTCCACAAGATCCTACGCCACCAATTTTAGCAGATTCTTGTCTGGAACCAATTTGTCGCATTTCAATTTTTACTTTGAATTCCTTTGCATAAGCTCTCACCAATTCTCTAAAATCTACTCTTCCTTCAGAAGTAAAATAGAATGTAGCTTTTCGTTTATCACCTCTATATTCAACATCTCCAATCTTCAAATCAATATCTAATGTTCGAGCAATGGCTCTAGCTTTAATTAGCGTATTTTTTTCAGAATTTCTAGCTTCATGAAGTTTTTCCATGTCTCGTTCATTTGCTAGACGAACTACATGAGACATGACACGATCTTCGGTAAAGTTTTTCTTCTTCATTTGCAACCGCACCAACTCTCCTGATAGGCTAATTCTGCCAGTATCATATCCATTACCTACATCTACTACTACTAAATCACCTGTTGAAGCATCTGTTGGGTTTTTTACAAAAGATTTTCTTGATCCTTTTTTATAACTTATTTCTACATAATCATAGAATAGGGGATCTTTGATTTCTTTTACAGAAAACCAGTCATAGCTATTTAGCTTATTACAAGTTCCACTAGAACAATGTCCTTTATTTTGACATCCTCCGGGGCTTCCTTTATCATTTACTGCACATGTTGAACAACCCATAATCTAACTTTAGTGATACACAAATGCCCTGTCCATTATTCTGATAGAACTATCCATCAATAAAACTTTCGCATGAGCATTGCGATCTATATTATAAATAATGTCTTCCAGTTCGTGTACAATTCCCATGATCTCTTCATTGCTTAAATTTTTTGCAATGTATTGAGCCATTTTAAGTTCTTTTGCACCCATAGAAACTGGATGAGCTTGTTTGTTTTTCAAAACGAAACACTCTCGCAAATAATGAATGAGAAAATGCATAGCGTTTTTTTGTGTTTCACGATTTTCAACAAAAAAGCTTTCAATCCATTGATTGATGGCTATGACATCTTTTCTCAACATTGAGGCCAACCAGGTAAAAACATTTAATTGGTCACTAATGTTTTCTTGTTCCATATTTTTGATCAAGAGATTGAGATTTCCATTCGCTTGTAAAAGAAGTGAATTACTTCTATCCTGATCTTGGATATGGTTTTGTAAATAAGTAGCTAATTCTTCATTATTATAAATAGGAAATCTTATTTCTTGACATCTTGAAAGTATGGTATTCAAGATTTGTTCTTTTTGAGACGTAATTAGAATGAGTAAGGTATTTTCTGGTGGTTCTTCTATCAATTTCAATAGCCGATTGCCATCCTTACCTAAATATTCTGCGCCCCAAATAATACTTATTTTATAATTTCCTTCAAATCTTTTTAAGCTTAGATTCCTGATAATTTTTTGTGCTTCAGAAGAAGGTATGTTTCCAGTCTTTTTTCCTTCCTTGGTTTTTTCAAACCAATCAAAAATATCTGCATAGGGATTCTCTATAATAAAGCTTCTCCAATTGGCTAAATGATAATCTACAGTTCCAGTTTCAGGTTTGTCTTTTCGAATGACTGGAAAACTGAAATGCACATCAGGATGGATTAATTTTTCTTGTTTCAAGCATTGGTTGCAAGTGCCACAAGAATCATGGTCAGATCTATTGGTGCAATTAAGATAGGCTGCTAATGCAAAAGCTGTTGCTAATTTAGCTGTACCATTTGGGCCTGTAAAGATTAAGGCATGAGCCAATCTGTCTTTAGCTGCTAATAAGCTTAGATGCTGTTTTATATGTTGTCTTCCCGGTATGCTACCGAAACGCATATGCAATACTTTAAAAGCCAAAGGCTTTATGACCAATCTTATTACCGGATAATTTTATGAGCAGAGACTATTGAGAATTGGGTATAGTTATACAACTATTAGCTTATCAAGATTATATTAATTGCTTTTGTATGTAAACTCAAATATATATTCATCTCATTCCTACTCTTATTTCTCAACACGCTGTTTCAAAAACTATATGTTGCACCCGCTTTAACTCTGCAACCACTATTCTGACTTGTGCTATTCAGCCGGTAATTTATATATCGTATAAAGTTAGCTTAACAAAGTTACAATCCCAAGAGAATGAATGAGTTTGAAATTTAATAAAACAGGGGTTTTAACTAAGAAAATGAAATAAGTTTATAGAATAAGTCAAAAAAATAGGCCATCCTACATAATTAGAATGGCCTAAATACACACAATGTAATATTCTTATACTATCGCTTCCAAAATGGTAGTTTTGGATAAGTCCACGCTGGGTTTGCTCTGTAACCAACCCATTTTCCAATTTTCAAATAATTGATTGGAGTAGTCCTATACAATTTTAAGTTTTTGTATTCTGGATTTTCCTCTTTAAAATCCTGGAATCTGCGTTCCATCATTTGTACATCTCTACCTTTTGCTGCAGTTACGGTAAATGTAAATTCTTTCTTTTTTGTTTGAAAATTTACATGATCGATTATGACAAAATTATTTTTATTAAAAAATAATAAAGCAACTACAATAAAGCATAATATTGCAGATAAGAGAAAGCATAAAAAGTATTTCATATTATTGGCAATTAGATCTTGGAGCAATTCCACCTAAGGTGATTTCTCCTTCTGTTAGTAATTTTATGTCTTCGCCCAAATCTCCTGGATTTACAGAAACCCCAAAAGTCGTATTACCAAATATCCACGGGGATTTAGTATAAGCTACACCTAAGCCTACAGCGTTTGCTACTTCTATTCCATAGCTAGTACAATTATAATCTTTTAGATTGTAATCTTCCTGAGTTGCTTCTAAAGATTTTGCAATAGCTTCTTGAAATTCTTCGCATGTCAAATCAATAGTAACGGCTACTGTATAAGGTTTTCTACCATCATCACGAATTTCCATAGGTATGGCACCGGACCTAATGCTAGCATCCCACTGTGGGTAAAAGCCAAAAACCAGATTGTTTGATTCATAATTATGGAGAGACTTCAATTCTAAATAGGTATGTCCTACACGAATATTGTTTAATAAAGGATTTCCAGACCAATTATCTCTCGAATTGGAAATAGGCTGTTCGGCATAAAGTGTAATACTGAATTTGCTATTTTGAGCATCATAACAGTTTATATCTCCAAAACACGCTATCATATTTTCTTCCAAATTAATGGCCTCCTCTGATGAAGCCTTCTGCGCACACTTCATAGTAAAGAGAATTGAAGTGGCCTCTTCTTCAAAACCTTCTCCACAAGTTGTCACTTCTTCAAGTATAATACTTCCTTCTTGCTGTGTCAAATTGAGCTCATGTTTGATATCAAAATCAATCAATGCCGCATAACATTCAAATTCATCTTCATCCATGCAGTCAGAGCTGTTGGCAATGGTTGATTCAAATAAATTTGGATAGTTAAAATAAAAAGATGCCCAGTCTTCGTAATCTTCATTGGTATTAAAATCAGGAAGACATTCAGTTTGATAACTTAACCAGTTTGTACAGAAGGCTTTATCGGCTGGATTTTGACTGACATTACCTCCTCCATTCGGATCAATATCGTTGGGATCTAATGAACAGTTTTTAAGTCTTCTTACCAATAGGTCCATTTCATTTAATAGGCAAGCATGTAATAAAATACTTACGCACTCCCAATAATCCAAGTCCTTATTAGATGGGCCACCAGCTATTGTTTCATTGCAAGTGTTGATAAACATGGTTTTATCAGGTTTTGTACAAGTGCAATTAGGATTGCTGCTACCTCCTGTATGATTGGGCGAGCATCCACAAACGGTCACTAAGATCATACATTCATCTGCGGGAAGATTTATGACAGTACCACCTCCAGTCCCTTGAGGAGGTTTGTTTAAAGGACCGCTTGGATTGGTGTTATCAAATACCAATTCCAAACATTCTTCAATCTGATCAACCGAGCCACCTCCTTTGAATGATAAATATTGATCTATTTGTATAAATGATACACGCGAGATCATTTCATCAAGTGTAAATCCTTGATTGATCCGTTCTGTAAATAAATCAATTTTTACAACATTGATGTTTTCGATTTGGTATTCTTCGTTTGTGATAATATGCAGTTTAAAAACATAATCGTAGTGGGTTTCCAATAAAAAAACGAAGGATCTTTTCTCTTGATCAAAATGGCTACTCACAAAACTATTCCTTATTCGAGCAATGTCTTTAGGTCTCAATTTTTCTCTTAAAATGGGTAATAAGTTTTCTTCGAGTGTAGGAAAGTGCGCCAATTTTTTATCATGTGTTTCATGATGATGCGGTTCATAAATATCCACCGTAGTGGTATTATTTTTAAAAGCATTTAAGTCGTTTTTTGGAAGTTCTTTTTCACATGCAAATAAAATAAAAACAAAAAGGGTGCTGGTCAGAAATAGTAATTTCTTCATATTAGTTTGTAGTTAATGGTTTTAAAATAATCTTTCCTAAAAGTGGAAGGCCCTCCTTTGATTTTACAAGATTTTAGTTCTCGAATTAATTTATGGATAAATAATCGGAAATGAAATTTTTAATAAACTTAGCCGTAATTCAACGGATAAGAGGCATGGAGCTGCCGTTAAAATAGCTTGATTTATTCAATCTATTCTTCCTGTTTTTACCCTATTTATACCTTCTTTCACCATGAGTCTTGCCTGCAGTCTTTATAGTTTTGTTACGTACATGTTGTCAGTTTCCAAGTAGTAAAGTATCTAACAGATGAATTCGAATTTAAATAATTTTAAAATCCCACTATGGGTAAATATTGTCCAGGCAATCCTGATTGCGATCATGTTGTCACAAGTGTATATGTTCTTTTTTAATCACCAAGCACTAGTGGATTCGGGAATAGGTGTAGAAGGTGTACCTACCTTAAATCTTATCTATGAAATGGGAGCAAGGACATTGGTTATGGCCTTAGCTTCGATCTTTGTAATGATCACACAAAACCCCAAACAATACCTTGTAGTATTATTAATGAATGTATTACGTGAAGGTCAAGAAATGATCATAGATCCTTTGTATCCTTTGCTTAATGCTCCGAGTTCTCCAACCGTAGATTTTTGGATTCACGTTGTTATTGTAGCAATTGAAGTTTGGGCATTAGTAAGTGTCTACAAAATCTCTAGAAAAGAAGCTTCTTAATAGATTAGATCGATTAAAAATGACTTTGCACAGATACTTCAGAAAAGACAACTATCATACCTTGGAGAATCATTTCAATCTGAAGGGAAGTTCTTTTTTATAGACTTTGGAACTTTGCCATTCTTTTGTTCTCCTACAACAAGTACCAACTCTCCTTTGATCTTATCTTTTGATTCAAAATGGGTAAGAAGCTCTTCTAAATTTGCAGTCATTTTCTCCTCATACATCTTTGTCAATTCTCTACCTACAAAAGCCATTCGATCTGCTCCGCAATGTTCAATCAATTGTTTAAGGCACTTAATTAATCGATGTGGAGATTCATATAAAACAAACGTATGATTCAAAGAGGCTAAATATTTAAGTCGTGTTTGGCGTCCTTTCTTTTGTGGAAGAAAGCCCTCAAAATGAAAACGATCACATGGCAAGCCTGAAGCAACAATCGCAGGGATAAGAGCCGTGGCTCCTGGCAAACATTCTAGCTGAATGCCAGCTTCGACACAGGCTCTGGACAATAAAAATCCAGGATCTGAAATACCAGGTGTACCTGCGTCGCTAATCAAACCCACAATCTGTCCAGCTTCCAAAGTTTCTAAAATTGATTGCAACTGCTTATGCTCATTATGTGCATGAAATGCTTTTAGCGGAGTATCTATATCGTAGTGCGAAAATAACTTTTTACTAACTCTGGTATCTTCTGCTAAGACAAAGTCACATTCCTTTAAAACCTTGATCGCACGCATCGTGATATCTTCTAAATTGCCTATAGGAGTAGGGATGATGTAAAGCATTATTTACGAAGTGCAATGAATGATAAAATAAAATAGCCAACAAAAATTATTACAGCCGCATCATATTTAAAAAATATGATGGAAAGCACTGACATTATGACCAGTGTGATTCTTGGCCATTCCTTTTTAAAGTCTAAAGAAAATTTCTTGGCACTCAAAAAACCGATATTCGAGATCATCAATAATGCTAGAATAATTGCTAATCCAATGAGAAAATAAGGTTCTTGAAAAAATGCGAGGCCTTCAAAGTTATATACCTTGGAAAAATACAAAGCAAAAATAAACATAGAAGCTGCAGGTGTAGGCATTCCATTAAAATGGCTTCCCTCATTTTCTTCCATCGAAAATCGAGCTAATCTCAATGCAGCTGCAGCGATGAAAAAATAGCCTGGAATAATTAAGGGCCCCAAGGTGCCAAAATCATCACCCTGCAATAAATAATTAATCATGATACCTGGCAATACTCCAAAGGAAACCATGTCTGCCAAGGAATCCAAAAATACACCTATCCCTGAATCTGATTTTTCTAATCGAGCAATCATACCATCTAATACATCAGCGATTAAGGAGACCAAAATGGCATAAAATACCCATTGATAATTTTGATTTGCAACGGCCGTAATGGCTATGCAACCTGCAATAAGATTTGCTAATGTGAATATGTTGGCAATCGTAAACATTTATCTAATTGTAGCAAACATATTGCTTTTTAAAGAAGTCTTATAAATAGCTGCTATTTATTCCTATTATCATTGATTGAAAAAGTATCGTAAAAACGGTCATAAAATGGTAATTTTGCACGCTAAAAAACGTTTACATAGCATAAAATCAAAATAGTGAAAATCAAGTATATACTAAGTTTTATCAGCTTTTGTTTTGCATCATCCCTCATAGCCCAACCCGTTAATAACGAATGTTGGTCCGCTATCAATATTGATAATGCATTGGATTGGTGTTCACCTGTGGATGCTTTTACCAATGAAGATGCGACAGACTATCTGGGGAATTCGGGATTTTGTAGTAACAATAGCAGCCATGATGTGTGGTTTAGTTTTGATGCAGTACTACCTTATACAAGTATTGTAGTGATAGGACGAAATTTAGGTTCTGATGCTGGTGGCACACTCTCCGCTCCAGAAATTATGCTTTATGAAGGTACTTGTGACCCTACAGGTTTCAATTTAACTGAATTACAATGTGCACGAGATGGAGGTTTGGTTGGAATCGCAAGTTTAATTGGTGCCAATCTAACCGTAGGTCAAACCTACTTCATAAGAGTAGAAGGTGTCAATGATATAACAGGGACTTTTCAACTCTGTCTTAAGGGTTTTATACCACCGGCTGATCCAGGACAAGATTGCATAACTTCTTCACCACTCTGTGATACAACTTCTTTCATTATAGAAGAGTTTGAAGGTGGTGGAAATGTGCCAGATGAAGCTGCTAATACTTGCATTGGTGGTGCAGGCGGAGGTTCAGAAGGTCAATCAACATGGTACACTTGGGTTGCAGATAATTCTGGTGTTTTTACTTTCGTTCTTGACCCCTTAAAAGATCTAGATGACCTAGATTGGGTCCTGTATGAATTTCCAGGTGGAATTGGAGCCTGCGATACAAAAGTAGTTTTAAGGTGCAACGCAGCATTTGGTGGAGATGGAGGTGATAATTGTCCGGATGAAACAGGACTTGATCTTACTTCCACGGACCTTGTAGAAGATGGTGGATGTGCTAACGGACAAGACGGATTTGTGCGCTATGTAGATATGGTGGAAGGCACGGCTTACGGATTATTAGTTAATAACTGGACAACCTCTGGAGTGGGTTTTGAAATAGAATTTGGAGGCGATGTAGAATTTAGAGGTCCTGAAGCGGCATTTGAAGTTGATCCTCCTTCTGGCTTAAAATGTGAAGATGAATTTAACATCATTAATAATTCTGTTTTCATTTTAGGAAACATCACTTCATACGAATGGAATTTTGGATTAGATGCAATCCCAGCCACATTCAGCGGAGAAAATCCACCACCATTAAATTTTACAAGTTTTGGTCCTAAATTTATTACACTTACGGTGGAATCAGATCTTGGATGTATTGTTACAGAGATTGTAGAAATCTTCGTTGAGCCTTGCTGTGAAGATGACTCAGATTTAGAATTGATCATAGACAATGTAGATGATGTTTCTTGTAATGGCGAAAATGATGGACTCATTCAAGCTTCAGGAAATTTGGGTTCTGGTAATTATCAATATGCAATCGATGATGGACCATATCTAAGTTTCGCTTACTTCTCAGACCTCGCAGTAGGAACCTATGAAATAAAAGTAATTGATGGAAGAGGCTGTTTGGATTCCCTAAATGTATCTATCGGAGAACCTGTTCCATTCTTTGTAGATGCTGGTCCTGATATCACCGTTGATCTAGGAGATGATGTGAATATAAGTACCACACTGACACCTCCAGGCACAGATGTGACTTATAGTTGGATGCCAACTGATAGTCTGAGTTGTATAGATTGTCCTGATATTACATTGACAGGTCTGGTCGATCAATTGTATTATGTCACAGTTATGGATGAGACAGGTTGTTTTCATACAGACTCCATTATGGTCACAGTGGAAGTTAACAGACCCCTGTATTCTCCCAATGTCTTTTCTCCGAATGGAGATAATATCAATGATAATTTTACCATCTATGGTGGCAAAGAAGCTGTCATGATAGAAAAACTTCAGGTGTTCAGCAGATGGGGTGCCCTGATATATGAGGCTACTAATATTCCCTTGAATGACGAAACCATTGGATGGGATGGTACCGTTAATGGTGTTCCTTTAGATCCAGGCATCTTTACATTTTTTGCAGAAGTCCTTTTCATAGATGGAGTAAGTTTAATCCACGAAGGTGATATTGCAATCATAAGGTAAGCTATGCGAATTATTATTTGTTGTATGCTTTTACTACTGGTCTCTTGTGAGAAGAAAGAAATCAAACAAGACAGTGGCTTTAGTGAAGAAGACCTTAGAGTCGAAACAGCTAAAGATATTGAGATGCTCTATAGCGACTCAGCTGTTGTTAGAGTCAAATTAACCGCTCCACTTTCCCAACGACATCTTGATCGAGCTAAACCCAAAGAAGTATTTCCAGAATCTATTCATGTGAGTTTTTATGATCAGAATGGTAAAAACACCAGCTGGTTGACTTCTAAATATGCTGAAAGGCTGACTAGAGAAAAAAAAGTAATCGCGAGAGACAGTGTAGTACTCTTTAATAGTAAAAATGAAAAACTCTTTACAGAAGAATTAATTTGGGATGAGTTAAAAAAACAAATATATACTGATAGATTTGTTATTATTAAGCGTCCAGGAGGAGAAGAAATATACAGTATGGGAATTGTTGCCAACGAAGATTTTTCAGAATACGAACTCACATCTGTAGAAGGGGATTGGAGAATTGACGATATCATTCAAAACATAGACCAATAAATATTGATTAGTCTACTCATATTTATCACCATCTTTTTAATCTTATCTGCATTCTTTTCAGGATCGGAAATCGCATTCGTCTCTGCAAATAGAATTTCAATTGAAATAGAAAAGAACAAGGAAACTCGTAAAGCAGGCATTCTGCGAAGGTTTTATGACAACCCTAATGACTTCCTTAGCACAATGCTAATTGGTAATAATATCGCCTTAGTCATATTTACTGCATTAATGACAAGACTGATCAAACCAGGTCTTACTAATTGGGTCAGTCAAGAGTGGTTACTCTTACTTTTGATTACTATTATTATCACTTTAGTAGTTTTAGTTTTTGGAGAATTTCTACCCAAAACCTTTTTTCGAATTTATTCAGATAGAATGATTAGAGGATTAGCCTACCCTTTATCCTTTTTTAGTTTCATCTTAAAGCCGATTACTTGGGTGATGACCTGGCTTTCTACCATGATTCTAAAATATGTTTTACGAGCACCGATTGGTGAAGGAGAAGATGCCATCACTCGTCTAGATTTAGAAAATTTTGTACAAGGTCAAATGCGTGAAGATGAAGAAAGTCATGAGACTAATTTATTCAAAAATGCATTGCACCTGAAAAAGGTGAAGGTTAAAGAAGGAATGATTCCAAGAACGGAAATTGAACACATTGATGTCAATGAAGACATTTCTGACCTCCTTGTAAAATTTAGAGAAACCTCTCATTCTAGAATCTTAGTAACTGAAGGAGATGTAGATAATGTACTTGGATATGTTCATCATCAGAAGCTTTTAGACAAACCCAAAAAGATATCAGAAATTGTAATTGATATGCCCTTTGTTCCTGAGCCCATGAATGTAAAAGATCTCTTAGTAGATTTTATCAGTAAAGGGACAAGTATTGCTTGTGTAGTTGATGAGTTTGGTGGCACAGCTGGAATCATCACTTTGGAAGATATTTTGGAAGAGATATTTGGTGAGATTGAAGATGAATATGACGAGGAAGAATATGTAGAGTCAAAAATCAACGATAGCGAATATCTTTTTTCTGGAAGATTAGAAATTGACTATCTCAACGAAAAATATGAACACCTAGATTTTCCACTAGGTGAGTATGAAACACTTTCGGGATTGATTGTAATGACCTCTGGCGAAATTCCAGAACAAGGAGAAGAAATCATCCTTGGAGATTATAAATACATCATTCTTAAGGAGAATGAGAAAAAAATTGAAATCGTAAGGGTTATCAAACTCAATGAAGCTGAAAATTAAAATATTCTATTCTTAAGCAGCGATTTTCTCTGTAATTATATCTTACCTATTAAACACGCATATGAGAATATTTTACATTCTGATACTTTCCCTGAGTATATTCTTAAGTAATTCTGAAGTCAGTTATGCAAATGGCATAGATAGTTTAGAAGTAAATATTATTGCTTGTGATAGCATTAATAACACCTATGACATTTGGCTTGTTGTTGGAGTTTCTAATTTGAATATTGATAGCTTAGTAGTCAATGTAAATGATAATGGATCTCAAACATTTGCTGTTAACGATTCTATTTTCATATATAATATTGTTCCTGAGCCCAATACCTTATTTGATTTTTTATGGGTTTGTGCCACTAACGATCCCAACTGCTGTGGAGACATTCAATATACTCAACCAGATTGCCTGAGTTCGAATGGATGTAATATTGAAGTAATCGAAGAAAATATCATAGCCTGCGATACGATTGACGGAAGCTATGATATGGAAATATATTATGACATAGTAAATGACCCCAATGGTTTTTATTTCCTATATATCAATGGCAATATTGTGGATACTTTTCAAAATGGTGATGACTTAGTGGTCTATGATATCATGCCAATGCCTAATTCAAATTTTGATGTAATAACCATTTGTGCCAGTGATTTAAATTGTTGCTTGGAATACGAATATGATCAACCTGATTGTGAAAGCCAAAGTGGTAATTGTGAAATTCAATTTATAGAAGAAGAAATAATTGATTGCCATAATGATGGCAGTTATGATATGCAAATATTTTATAGCATTGAAAACCCAACGGATGATTTTATAGATCTATGGGTAAATAATGAATTCATTGGATTTTTCGAGATAGGAGATAGCTTGATCGTTTTTGATATCGAGCCTCGTGCAAATTCGGACTATGATATTATTACTATTTGTGTGAATGATAATCCTAATTGTTGCTTTTCCTATGAATACTTTCCTCCAAACTGTGGATCATCTGATGATTGCGAAATCGTATTTATAGAAGAAGAAATTTTTAATTGTGATAGTATAGATGGCAATTACGATATGCAGATTTTCTATCAAATTGAAGACGCCAATAATGACTTTATAGATCTATGGGTAAATAATGAATTCGTTGGATTTTTTGAAATAGGTGATAGTCTATTCGTCTTTGATGTAGCACCTCGTCAAAATTCGGATTATGACATTATTACTATTTGTGTAAACGATAATCCTGATTGTTGTTTGTCCTATGAATATTTCCCTCCAAATTGTGGATCATCAAACGATTGTTTTATAGAGGAGATAGAACATGAATTGATTGCATGTGATACAATAGATGGTACTTATGATGTAGAAATATTTTATGATATAGCTAATGACTCAAGTGATTTTTATTTTCTCTATGTCAATGGCAATGTGATTGATACTTTTCAAAATGGTGATGATCTTTTTGCCTATGATATAATTCCATTAGCTAATTCTAATGTTGATGTGATTACGATTTGTAGCAGTGACCTTGGCTGTTGTCTAGAATATGAATATGATCAGCCAGATTGTAACGGTCAAAACAGTGATTGTGAAATATTATATATAGAAGCAGATGATATTGTTTGCAATCAAGATGGATCTTATGATGTAGTTTTTTATTATGACATCGAAAATCCAGGAGGAGATTCTATTGAAGTTTTTCTCAATAATGATTTGGAAGGAAGCTTTGAAATATCAGATGTTATCAGTTTTGAAAATGTATTCCCAAGACCCAATTCAGACTATGATTTCATAAAAATATGTGTAGAAGATAATCCAGATTGTTGCTATGAATATGAATACTTACAGCCAGACTGCGATAGCACTGATTGTGAAGTTCTTTTTGTAGAGGCAGAAATATTTGCTTGTGATTCCATTGAGGGTACTTATGATATGCAGATATTTTATCAGATAGAAAATGCCAACAACGACTTCCTCAATCTATGGGTGAATAATGAATTTATTGATTCCATTATTATTGGTGATAGCATCGCTTTATTTAATGTAATACCTCGAAGTAATGGTAGTTATGATATCATTACCATATGTGTCAATGATAATCCAGAATGCTGCTTAAGTTATGAATACTTGCAGCCTGATTGTTTTGATGATGGAGTTTGTAATGTGAATTTCATAGAAGAATCGATTGTAGAATGTAATGCTGATGGATCCTATGATATGCAAGTCTTTTATGAAGTGGGCAATGCAGATAACGAAATCATGAACGTCTGGATTAATAATGAGCCAGCTGGAAATTTTGAAGTAGGAGATAGTTTGTTCTTTAATGAAATTGTACCTCGGTCTAATTCAGACTATGACATCATTGAGATTTGTATAGATGATTTTCCAAATTGTTGTTTGGCCTATGAGTATATGCAACCGGACTGTGATACCACTATGGCTTGTAATGTAAACATCAGCAATGTTGAGATAGTCTATTGTGATTCTATAACGGGTCACTATGATATGGGTGTAACATTTGATATTCAAAATCCAACTGATGATTCTGTCAGGGTTTGGGTGAATGGCAATTTGGAGGCAGTTTGGACTTTGGAGCAATCCGATTTACTCACGAATATAGAGCCAAATGAATTTGTTGATTTTGATGATGTAAAAATTTGTGTTGGCGATAATAATGAATGCTGTACTGAATACTCTTATATGCAGCCGATTTGTCTTTCTTCCAATTTGACGGAATTAAGCTTACAAAATAGCGTACAATACATCCAAGGGTCTTTGATCTTAACAGACTTAAAGGATTATAACGTGATCCTGTCTGATGTGACGGGGCGTCCAATCATGAATCAATTGATACAATCAAATCAAGAAAACCTAATAATAGATTTAAATAATATAGGTATATATTTTCTCACCGTTTATAATCAAGAAGGAAGTGCTTCTATGAAATTATTGATTGGTGACTAAGTAATATTAGTAGTTAGAAATGTTAGAGGTGCAAGCAGCTATTGTTTGCACCTTTTTTTGTTTTTAAATCCTTGTAGAAATAGCTTGAAGCGAGACGCGTCAAGCAACGTTTGTTTTCTTTGCATCAAACAACGCTCTTGCTTTTTGCCTCAATCCATTGTTGGTAGTCTTATGCGTCCCGCTTAAGATGTTATAGAAATAGCTTGAAGCGAGACGCGTCAAGCAACGTTTGTTTTCTTTGCGTCAGGCAACGCTCTTGCTTTTTGCCTCAATCCATTGTTGGTAGTCTTATGCGTCCCGCTTAAGATGT
>CALGNN010000227.1 GCA_937961455.1 uncultured Saprospiraceae bacterium | reverse complement strand
CAGTCATTTAAAAAATCAGGAAACTGATCTTGATCTAAAATTTCATCAACAGCTACTAGGCAGTTGCTAAATGAATAATTAAACGTGGCGGGTTCCATCCCATCTGTAATATCAGTTAGGCTTACTTCATCACCAGAATTTCCTACGATGATAGAATTATTAATAGAAAAGTTGACTGGGTTAACAGAGATGGTTTCACATAATTGCCCTCTACATAAAAAATTATTAATTAAGATCGCAGCCTCTTGATTTCCATAATTGGCAAAGGTGCAATATTCAAATTCGTAGTCTCCTCCATAGGAGCATGCAACTGCATGGAGGCCTGCATTATCAATCAAACAGTTCTCCGCCTTAATCTCACTATGTCTTCCAAAGATTCCTGAACCTGAAGAATTCGTAATTCTTGTATTTGAAATTTCTAAAGAGGCCAAACTATCTACTACAATTGCAGTTATCGCATCTTTAATTACGGCATGCTTGATTTCATGACCTCTGCTTTGAGGTCCAAGTATGATACCGTTCCATTGACCAGCTACATCAACAAATTCTGGTTCTAATCGATCCGAAGCAAATTGTACGGGTTCTTCAGCACTACCTTGTACCATTAATTTTCCTCGAGGACCTGTGTATATGACACCATCACTATATACACCTAGATCGTTATCAGCGATTCCTCCATGCATATAGATCTCTGTTCCCGGTGGGATTTCAAGTGTGCAAGAATCAATGACAAGCAATCCATAAATAACGTAAGGCTTTGGATCATCCCAAGTAATGGTTGACAAATTACAACTCAGTCTTGCGACTTGACCTTTTGCAAATTGATTGGGGATGTAATTCGCGTTTTGCCCCCAAGCTTCAAGGATGACTTCTTGCATGTTGCCATTAACCTCAAATAAAATTTTGTCTTCAATAACGAATGGACTTTCACTAAGCGGATCATCTGGATTGATTCGGACTTCAGCAAATATATATATGCTGTCCATAGGACCTATTTCTAGATCTCGAACCAAATTTTGATCGATTCCATCAACATTAATATTGAACTTTGATTCATCTGGTATCGGCAATTGTATGACAGAAACCTTTACAGGAAGGGATTTTGGATTTTTTACTTTGATAAATCTGGTCGCAGAACCCAATTGTGTGAATACTGTGTCAAAACGGAGTGTGTCTTTGGAAAATTCGAGTACAATATCTCCTTCAGCATAAAACTTCTCCTCAACACAAGAACTGAGAAAAATACCCATTAAGGTAATAATAGAGCCTATTAAAAATGGTAATTTAAATTTCATCAAAACCTAATAACGTATTTTTATGCATTTCATTTTGATGAATACAGAGTCTTGTCTTTATCCATACACTAACTTAGCGCAACAATTTAGTAATTTTACAATCAAATGATGGAAAAAACTTATCGAGATCAATGATGAAAGTGGATGTAATTATTCCAGCTTTTAATGAAGAAGATTCCATTGAAAAAGTCATAGTGGAAATTCCCAAAGAATTGGTAAGGGAAATCATTGTTTGCGATAATAACAGCAATGATAGAACTTCTAAGATAGCTCAAGATGCGGGTGCTACAGTATTATTTGAAGGAGTACAGGGATATGGGAATGCTTGTTTAAAAGGCATGACTTATATAGCGGAAAAGCAAGACCCGCCTGATGTGATTGTTTTTATGGATGGTGATTATTCAGACTATCCAGAAGAGATGCACCAATTGTTAGCCCCAATTCAACATAAGGATGTTGATCTTGTTATTGGATCAAGAGCTTTAGGGAACATGGAACGGGGATCTATGACACCTCAGCAAATTTTTGGCAACTGGCTAGCTACCAGTTTATTGAAAATATTCTATGGATACAAATTCACGGATTTAGGCCCATTTAGAGCCATAAAATATCAAAAACTATTAGAGCTGAATATGGAAGATAAGACCTACGGCTGGACTGTTGAGATGCAAATTAAAGCTGCTAAAAATAAATTCGTCTGTACGGAAGTCCCTGTAAATTATAGAAAAAGAATTGGGGTTTCTAAAGTTAGCGGAACTGTTAAAGGGACGATTTTAGCGGGACATAAAATTTTATGGACCTTATTTAAAAATATTTGAAGATGATGATTTTGGGATATGCGATATTGATTGTTTATATAGCTGCATTAGCTTACATATGTTTGTTTTGTTTGATGCAATTTGAATTACTATTTTATTATCGCAAGAAGCATAAAGCAGGCAAAGTCGAAGCTTCAAAACTGGACGAAAACGACTTGCCATTTGTCACCATTCAATTGCCCATTTTTAATGAGCTATATGTGACAGAAAGATTGATCGACAACATTGTACAAATGGATTATCCTAAAGATCGATATGAAATACAGGTCTTGGATGATAGTATAGATGAGACCGTAGAAATTGCAAAGAGGAAGGTAGAGGAATATCAAAAGAAGGGTTTTAATATAGCACATGTGACCCGCGAAATTAGAACTGGATATAAAGCGGGAGCATTAAAGGAGGCAACAAAATTTGCCAAAGGTAAATTCATTGCCATTTTTGATGCAGACTTTTTACCTGACCCTAGCTTTCTAAGGAAGACCATCCCTTATTTTGAAGATGAAAATGTGGGTGTGGTACAAACGAAGTGGGAACACTTGAATCAAAACTATTCTCTGCTGACGCAACTGCAAGCTTTCCAATTGAATGTTCATTTTACCGTCGAACAAACAGGACGTCAGTATGGCCAATATTTTCTACAATTTAATGGCACTGCTGGCATTTGGAGAAGAGAAACTATAGAAAGTGCCGGTGGGTGGGAAGCAGACACGCTAACGGAAGATTTAGATCTGAGTTATAGAGCTCAGTTAAAAGGGTGGAAAATCACCTATTTAGAAGATATGGGTTCCCCCGCAGAATTGCCTGCTGAAATGAATGGCCTCAAATCCCAGCAATTCCGTTGGATGAAAGGAGGAGCAGAAACCGCAAGGAAGATGCTACCATTTGTATGGAAATCTGCCCTACCCTTGAGGACCAAACTGCATTCTACCATTCACTTATTATCAAGTTCTATTTTCCTATTTGTCTTTGTGGTGGGAATATTCAGTGTGCCTGTTTTATATCTTATAAAACCACTCAATGTAAATGCGAGTTATTTTGCCATTTTTCTGACAGGCTTGCTATCCATTGCTATTGTTTATTTTGTTGCTAATTCAACTGCTGCGCAGAGTACTGATTCATTCGGAAAACGATTATTTAAATTTCTCATCTTATTTCCTGTATTCTTATCCTTATCTATGGGTTTGTCTTTACACAATTCCATTGCAGTATTACAAGGTTATTTAGGCAAAAAATCTGCCTTTGTGAGAACACCAAAATTTGATATTAAGGGGATCAAGGATACCTTTAAAGCCAGAGATTATCTGGCTACGAAAGTTCCACTAACCACATTACTAGAAGGATTGTTATCTTGTTATTTTCTCTTTGCAATTTTTATGGGAATATATACGAAGGACACCAGTTTTATTCTTTTTCACAGCTTATTGGCTTTCGGCTATGGCACCATTTGTTTCTATTCTATAAGACATCTTGCCCGCAATTAATTTATGAAATACTTGCTCGCAGCATTGATTGCTGCTTTGTATTTTTATCAGGGCAGTCAAATTGTACAAAGTCAATTCATTGAATTAACAGCAGTCGGGCTTACGCTTTTTTGTTTGTACTTGTATGTAATCAAAAAAGGCAGCAAAAAGGATTTTAGCTTTTATCTTATCCTAGGAATTATTTGCAGAGCCATTTTAGTAGTCTTTTTACCCAATTTATCCGATGATATTTATCGATTTTATTGGGACGGCCATTTGCTACTTGAAGGCATAAAACCCTATGCATACACGCCTACTGAGCTCATGCAATCTGGAGATCTTCCTATTGTTTTAGATGAGATTTACCCTAAATTAAATTCTCCAGATTATTATTCAGTTTACCCCGCTATCACGCAGTATCTTTTTGCTCTTACAGCTTGGCTGAGTGCTTCTCTCTATAGCTTCAACATTGTACTCAAACTCCTATTTTTAGGCGCTGAGATCATCAGTATAAGTCTCATTTGCCGTTTGCTTAAGCATTTCAAAATTGACCAGTGGAATGTATTGTGGTATGCTTTGAATCCTTTAATCATTATTGAATTCGCTGGAAATTTACATTTTGAATGCATCATGATTGCCGGTGTATTGGCCGCTTTTTACTTTATCATACAGCATAGCTATTTATTATCTGCTCTTGCTTTCAGTATTGCTATTGGGGTGAAGTTGATTCCTTTAATATTGGTGCCCTTATTCATAAAACGTCTACCTTTCAAAAATCTTTTTACCCTGGGTGCTGTTTGTTTCAGCTTATTGATAGCAATTTTTTATCCTTTAATCCATGAAGGATTTTTTCAAAATTTTTGGAGTAGTATTGACTTATACTTTCGTTCTTTTGAGTTTAATGCAAGCATCTATTATTTGTTAAGATGGCTTGGGTATCAGTACAAGGGTTATAATCTTATTGCTTCGATAGGCCCTATTTTAGGTTTGATAAGTATGATTTCAATTTTTGCGGTTTCTCTATGGCCCAAACATCAAGATTGGTGTAATTTTTCAAGTTCAGTGCTCTTTGTTGGTTTAATATATTTACTTTTTAGCACGACCGTACATCCTTGGTATCTAGGACTCTTCTTAGCTTTCTCTTGCTTCAGTGAGCGAAAATTTATAATCATCTGGTCTGCATTGATTTTCTTAAGTTATAGTCACTATTGGGGCGGGACCTACAAAGAAAACTATTTGCTTATTGCTTTGGAATATTTGTGTTTATTTGGAGCATTGATTTATGAATGGCGCTTAAACAGACTAAAGATTCGGGTATAGACAAAAAAAAGCGCCTAAGAAAAATCTTAGACGCCTAGCTTTTGATTTGATCTTATTTTAGTAAGACCAAAGGTCGTGTTCAAAATTAAATAGTTCTGATTTAATTTTTTCTGCTTCCATTAGTTGTTGAATGTTATCATCTGGATACTTATCCGCTAATCTGAGATCTAATGCATTAGACTTCTTAATGATGTAACTTGAAAACTGTCTACCTTCAAATATATCATACCAAGTAAGTGGAGCTGCATCATTAAAAGGATTGAAAGCTCTATGCTTTGCTAAAACTTTTCTAGCCTCTGGATAGTAGATCCAAAACAATGGTGCTTGATATTTGAATGCACCCGTAGTTTCATCATAAAACTCTCTAATAGGAGCAATTCCTAAAATTCTAACTTTCATTATAGAAGACTCTTTGTCAAAAAACCAGATCTCTTTCATTCTAAATCTCTTGATATCTTCTGGATTGATTGAGCTTTCTGTAATTTGAATAGAAGTCTCGTAAGTATCTGGATCATATACTTCTGTCGTATCAGTCGTACTTAGTAAACCATCTAAATCGGCAGCATCCATCATAGATGAAAAGTCATCTTCTCTAAAAGGAACCATCTCTCCACTTGAAACTGCTTCTTGCAAAATCGTAAAAAACGGTTTTACAGGATAAGCAAATGGTTGATTTCTTTTTTCTCTAATATCAATAATTCTCCAGATTCTCTTTTCCCAAGGGATATCTCCTTCTCTTAGTGATTCATAAGGTAATACCTTGTTTTCTACCATCATGGTCTTTTTTACAACACCATCGATATAGACGTCTTCGCTCGGTTCGGATGACTCTGTAATCAGAGGAATCTGAGCATCAACTTGAAAAACTGAAACAAGGCAAATGAATGAAAATAAAGCAATGACCCTTTTCATTTTATTTGATTTTAAATACTAATGAATTAATCTTACGACCAACACTGTCACCAGGACATTTGGCTTTTATATTCTCAAAGAAATAGGTGTCACCTGGCTTCGCCATCATCACCAATCTTTTTGATTCTGCGTTAAATCTACCTGATGGGTTTGTTGAAAACTGAGCATCTTTTCTTTTCTCTACTCTTACTAAACCAAATCCTTGAATTTGACATTTAGCTTCAAAGTCAAAATTATCCAAGTGAGCAGCAACACCAAGCTGTGCTTTAAATGGACCATTTCCTAGAGAACCTTCATCGATGTTACCCAATCGTGCAACTGGATCTGGAATTCTTTTTACTCTAAAGTCAAATTTGGTTGCTTCCAAACCACCACCAGAAACTGTAATCGTCGCTTTCTGACCAGGTTGAGTTACTCTAACATTGTATTTTCCGCTAGATGCTTTGTTCATGGTAATTCCACCACCGCTCCCATTTAC
The DNA here is from genome assembly GCA_937961455.1 of uncultured Saprospiraceae bacterium. GTDB lineage: Bacteria > Bacteroidota > Bacteroidia > Chitinophagales > Saprospiraceae > CALGNN01. Next base: position 8,240 of record CALGNN010000227.1, on the reverse strand, counting down.
TTTGAGGGCAGTACTTGGAATACCTGCAGCAGTAACAGACACAGGGTTATCAACTCCAACATAAAATACATTCATCTTATCAGCTGATACGTTCGCAGAACGCTCTCCAACCTCATAAGAAAATTCTTTGGTAAAGGTTTGACGCTCGCCTGTAACAGGATTTGTTATAGTTCCTGTGACTTTGTGACTCTTTTTACCAGTACTAGAAGCTGTTTCTTCAAAAGTAGCAACACCTTCATTGTTTGGTGTTAATCTACGACCATCAACAGAAATGGTAATTCCTGTTTTTGAATCTGCAGATGCATAGGCACTTAAGAAAAGATCGGTCTTATACTTTTCACCTTTAATGATGTATGACTTTTCAGGTGCAGATACTACTGTGTACTTATCAAGTACCACATCAGTAGTTGTTCCAACCTTACCAGCCAGATAATTTAATACTGCTGCTTCAGCTCCAATTACGTCATTTTGAAATTTTCTCAAAATTGGAATCGTTGCTTGAACAGGCATTTGTTTAAAGTTAAATTCTGACCAAGATTTCTTTCCATCTTTCTCTCTCCATGTTTTATCATCTACAATTACTGGGATAGAAGCTTTAAAAGCGGTAGAATCTTCAGCATCTACAAAGGTCATCATCTTATCAGAGAAGGCTAATAGTTTCTCTTTTAAGACTTCCCCTACAGGTTCTTCTGTCTCTGTACCTTTGACTAAATAACGTGTGGTAACATCTTTATTTTTTTTACCTCTCAACTCTTTTAATCCCGCACGCATGATATAATCTCCTTCTCCGACAGAACCGTCGTTGTCACCAGATTTATCAATAAGGTCATTTATTATTTGTTCAATTTCTGCAGATAAAGCAGCTGCTTCTTCTCTAGCAGGATCAATTCTTTCAGCGTATGTAGCTAAAGAATTCTTCTTTTTTGCGCCATCTCTAATGGCTTGTGGTAATGCATCATTAGACTTATCTAATGCTTCATTAGCTTTCACGATACCCTTATCAACGATTTTAAATGCGTTGAATATTTCAGCAGACACGTTTAGTGCTAACATTGCGGTTAGTACCAAATACATCAGGTTGATCATGAGCTGCCTGGGTTCCTTAGGTATTGACATATTCTAAGTTTTTAAATGATTAGATAAATTACTTGATACCTCCTGAAAATGCATTCAATACATTTCCATAAACACCATTTAAAGAACTAAGATTTCTGTTAAGGGAACTCAACTGCTCTTTGTATTCTTTTGTATCATCTACAGTCTCAGTTAATGTGGTCATCGCCTCATTCATACGAGTGTAGAAATTATTCATTGTTTTTAACTGCTCAGAAGTTTCTGTGAAATCTACTTCTTGCAATGCCTTGAGAGAATCCAAACTCCTTGACATTGATTGAAGCTCAACTAACATTCCTCCTAGTTTGCCTTCAACTACTTCACCATTTAGAGGCTTAGCACCTGAACCAGCATCCATTGATCCAGCAGTAATAGAACCTACATTACTATTGTAATTTTCAATTCCTGGATATAATTTTTCCCAGTAGTAATCTTTTTCTGGAGGAAGAACTCCTAAAAGAGTAAAGAGAATTGCTTCAGTGATAAGACCTACTGTTAAAAGATCTACTCTACCAAAACCAGGAATAAGTGGCATTTCCCATGATTGAATTTTGTAAAGAGCTCCAAGCATTACTAATGCTGCTCCGATACCGATGATTAAGTTTTTAGTATACTTAAACCAGTTCGCTTTATAAAGACTAGCTAATCCCATTTTATCTTAAAATTTTAGTAATTAAAAAAGTTGAAATATATCTTTTACCGCACAAGTGCGATTGATGTCAAAATTAAAGGGTTGTTCCAATATGTTTTTAGTTAAAGTCACCAACAGATCTTCCTAAGAAAGTCAATGCACATCTAAAACCTATGTATGATTTAGTCGTGTCTTGAAATTCCCAATCTCTGGTTCCTGTCTGTAGATAATATCCAATGTCCTTCCATGATCCACCTCTAATTACTTTACGCTTGTAAACTTCAGGATCATCTTCTTTGGCATCATATTTAATATCAGGGTTCATATCATGAACCAAAGAATAGGCATTTTCAACATAAGCAGTCTCTGTCCATTCAGAAACATTTCCTGCCATGCAGAATAGACCGTAGTCATTTGGATAGTAAGAATCTACTTTGACGGTGTATTGTCCTCCATCTTCTGGATAATTACCTCTACCTGGCTTGAAATTAGCCAAGAGGCAACCTTTTGAATTTCTTAAATAGTATGCACCCCACGGAAACGGAGCCATATCTTTACCTCCTCTTGCAGCGTATTCCCACTCTGACTCTGTAGGTAATCTAAATTCTTCCGTGTTAACTTCTTCTGGTCTGTAGGTATTCCAAATTTTTGTTCTCCAAAAACTGAAAGCCTTAGCCATTTTCCAATTTACTCCAACTACGGGATAATCGTCAAAGGCAGGGTGCCAGAAGTAATTTCTTGTATAAGGCTCATTATATGAATAAGCAAAGGTTCTAATCCAAACTAAAGTATCAGGATAGATATTAACCTCTTCTTCATTCAAAATAGAAGTTCTTAGACCTTTATTAGCCATAGAAGCTGCCTTTTTCCAGTCTTTCCAGAAATACTTAAAATTATATTTTCTAGTGTCTAGCTCTCTTTGACCAGCAAAAGCTTCATCACCACCATAAAACATTTCATCTAATGTTTCATCATTGTAATCAAGTTCGTACTCCCAGTCAAGCTGTTCGTTACCATAATCGTCTACCATGAAATCACCCATTATAGTATGGGCAATACTATCTCTTACCCATTGTACAAATTGTCGATATTCATTATTGGTAATTTCTGTATCGTCCATGTAGAATCCACTAATCGAAATGGCTTTCGATTTTTGTGTGTGTGAACTAAAGATATCCTGATCACTCTGACCGATATGCAATCTACCTGATGGGACATATACCATTCCATATGGATTGATTCCTCCCCACTTTGGTCTGTCGATCACACCAATGAGTTGACCATCTTCTGATACTCCTCCGCAAGAGGTCATTAAAACAATGAGAGCTAAAACTCCCGCTAATAATGTTATTTTTTTCATTCTGAACCCTAATTTACCTGTAGAACAAAAGCTATTTATCTTTTATTAAGACGCGTAAAGATAATGGGATTATTAAAAAAACAAAAGTCGAATTTTTTTTAACAATTTCAGCATCAATTTTTTACACGCACCAATAAAAACGCGATGTTATTAAGCTTATTTTATAATTATGTGATAAAATTAAAAAAATCTTGGATTATATATGATTCTGGGCTTTTCTCCAGCCCCAATTCTTTTATTTAAATTATACACTAAAATCAATTCATGAGTCCCTGTACTTACTGATGCTAATTGATTTAAGGTTACATCATAGGAATAATACAAAGTTAGTTTATCTGTCATTTTCACCCCAGCATGCAGTGTAACTGCATCAATGGTTTTGCTATCATAGCCTCTAAATCCTGCACCGGCTGTAAACATTTCCTCATAACTTATGCTTGTTCCAATATCAATTTGATGCTGCACCAAATCTGTTTTATAAAAAACATATGGTAGGATGGTCAAACTTTCCGCAACATCGAAACTCGTATTTCCATAGACTTCAAAACTTGTAGATTGATGAAAAGCGGTCAATCCAGAGAATGCAAATTTATTTTCAATGAGATTATTTGCAGAAAGGCCTAAATCAAAATAATCTGTACTCAAATATATTCCAGCATCTAGGCCAAAGCCTGAATCTTGTATTTTACTATTGGGTAAAAGCGGGTCCATATGATCAATGACAGGTCCTTCATATTCTCCATCAGGAGAAATTAGAATGGCACCATCGAGTGTTTTTTGAATATAGGAAGGCCTTAAACCAATTGATAAAAGTCCTAGTGATTTATTTATGACATAGTTAAAACTAGCTCCCACTTTTAAATTCGTCTCTGGACCTAATGATTCACTTTCTAGGTAAAGACCTGCACCACTTGATAAAAAATAGATTGGAAGATGTGCGTTTAAATTTCTGTTGTTTGGATTACCTTCTAATCCAGACCATTGGTTACGATAAACACCCGTAATGTTTAATGAGGCATCCATTCCTGCATAAGCAGGGTTGAAGGCGTAAACATTGTAGGGAATAAGTGTATACTGAGCAGCTTGTTGTGCTTGAAGGCACATACCACAACAAAAAAACATACTTAGTAAAAGATACTTCACACGCAAAAATTGATTCTCACAATTATAACCATTTAAGCTAAGCATTGCAATATAATAATGTCTAGGATTAGCTATTTATTTCATTATAGCTGCAATTCCATCTGATCGTAAGCTAAAAACACATTATCAGGAAGTTCTTTTGATATGTCATCATATAATCCCATATCATGACTAATATGTGTTAAGTAGGCTTTTTTAGGTTGCAATGAATCGATCAAAGAAAGGGTTTCATCAAGCATAAAATGAGTTGGATGTGGTTCCTTCCTGAGTGCGTTTATCACGAGCGCATCTAGATTACCAAGTTTTGATTGAGAACTCGGTGATATGTAATTCGCATCGGTGATGTAGGCAAAATTTTCTATTCGAAAGCCAAGCACTGCAAGATTTCCATGCATAACTTCAATAGGTTCGATTTTATGACTTCCTAGAGTGAAAAGATCTGTTGGGATTTCAACTAAATTGAGTCTTGGAGCACTTGGATATCGATCCTCGCCAAATGCATAATAGAAGTTTTTCTTTATTTCTGATAGGACTCTTGGACTGGAATATAGATCAAGCGCTTTTTTATACTTGAAATTAAAAGGCCTTATATCGTCAAGTCCACTTATATGATCATTATGCTCGTGTGTGATTAAGATTGCATCGATGTCTTCTATCTGGCTTGTAATCATTTGTTGCCTAAAGTCAGGACCAACATCAATTTGTATGTGATATCCATCGATTTCTATGTGAGCAGAAGTTCTACGCCGCTGGTCTTTGGGATTGGTTGAATTGCAAATTTCGCAAGAGCATCCGATGATAGGAACGCCAAGGGAAGTACCCGTACCCAAAATTTTGATTTTCAATTTTTAAGCTATTTTTTCTGCCTTTGCGACCATCTGTAGGTAAAATTCTTTGTTTTGATCTACGATTTTATTTTCGTCAAAATCCACTTTATTCAGAATATCTAAAAGAACATTAATTCTTGCTTCTGTATCATAAAATCGATTTACCACAATAATGTTCTGATCTTCAACGATACAATAACCTGAATTAAACAATCCTTTCTCATATCTGATTTTGAATCCTGATTGTGAGAATACTTCCTCTATTTTCTTTAGAAAATGCTTTGTATATCGCATTAATTTACTGAGCTTGGATGAAGATTATAAACTATACATAAAAGTACAATCTTGTAAGTATAGCAATTTCGAGGGACATATATATTTAGTTTTTTACTCATATGAAAATAAAAAGTATAGTTTTTCTATTTTATTTACTAACATTAGCTGTCACATCCATTCAGGCTCAAACCTTTGGAGCTAGTGTTGTTGCTGGAATTAGTCCATCTCAAATAGACGGCGATGATCTCGCTGGATTTAATAAGTTGGGATACATGGCTGGCCTTAAGGGAATTATCAACTATTCCGATAAGTTAGAATTTAATATTGATTTTCTGTATAGCGCCAGAGGAGCAAAATCAAGTGCTTTAGATCCCTTTATCAGAGAGATAAATGTTTCTTATATAGAGCTACCTTTGATGGTACGTTTTAAAGATTGGCTAAGTGAGGATAAAGAATATTATCGGGTCAGTGCCTTTGGTGGAATTGCATTTGGAAGACTCATTCAAGCATCAATAGAAGATGAAGTAAACTCTGTCAATTTTGATGCCTTAGTAAATGAATTTAATCAAACAGATATATCAGGGAGAATCGGGGTAAGTTATCATTGGTCTTATCGACTTGGATTAAGTATGAGTTATACTCATAATATTAATAGACTTTACAATCATAACAAGGGAACGGTTAATTATAATAGGCCGCTTGTTCCTAAATTTTTGACTTTTAGAATTGAATACAGATTATAAATTATGAAAAAAGCCTTTACATCAATTTTTGCGGGTTTAATCATTATTTGTTTTTGCATGACTGCTTGCAATACAGATACAAAAACAGAGCAAAAGCCAGAGCAGCCTACTGCAAAAACCCAAAGTACATCTCAAGTTGCGCCGCCACCACCACCCAATGCTGCAAATTTTGATACGACGGGATTTATTAGTACAGATATTCCAACCGTTTCTAATGATTTACTGCAAGTAGCCTTTGATAAGGCAAATCTCATGGACATCATATTTTACAATATGCCGATGTCAATCAATCAGAGTAATGAAGCGCAAATAAAATCAACCTTGGGTTTGATTTCACCCAATAAGCCCAAATTTAAAGGTACTTGCACACCATTAGGTAGAATGTTTTTCTATGAAGGTGCTAACACTCTATTAGAAGCTGAGATTTACTATGGAGGGACCTGTTATTATTACAAATTCTTGGATTCGAAAGGGGAGGTTATTGGGAATAACAATATGAATATGCAAGGTGTTAACTTTTTTGCTAATATCATACAGCAAGGAGAATCGCAAATGCAAGGCAGATGATCTATGCTGCCATCGACCTTGGCACGAATACTTTCCATCTTTTAATTGTAAAAGATGAAAATGGAAAGTTGATTGAAATTTATAGAAAACGATTTTTTGTAAAACTGGCTGAAGGAGGGATAAGCAACATTTCAAAAGAAGCTTGGCTAAGAGCTAAAAAAGCACTTCAACATTTTCGAGAAAAAATTGACCTTTATAAGATAGACACCAAACATACATCTGTAATGGGCACAGCTGCGTTAAGGAATGCTTCCAATCAAGAAGCATTTACGGCCATGGTCCAAGAAGAATATCAATTTCAGATACAAATCATTTCTGGTGATAGGGAAGCTGAACTAATCAGTGCAGGTGTACTTGGGGCTTTAATACCGTTTGATTTAAACCAACATTGTATCATTGATATTGGAGGTGGTAGTGTCGAGTTTATTATTTGGGTCGAAAACGCTATTGCATGGAAAAAGTCTTTTCCAATCGGGGTGGCGATTCTAACACAAAAATTTCACAAAAATGACCCAATCAGTCAAGAAGAAATTGATGAACTAGAAAACTATTTAAAAGCAATTCTTAATGATTTATTCCATCAATTAAAAGCTTACAAAATCAAACATCTAGTGGGCGCATCAGGCTCCTTTGAAGTTCTATATTTAATGGGAGCTTGCAAAAATGGAGTCGCCAAAACTGCTTATGAAATTGATCTAGTTCGTTTTCAAAATATAACGAAAAACTTTATTCAAAGCAGCTTGGAAGATCGTCTAGCTATGGAACATTTACCAAATAGTCGTGCTGACATGGTAGTTGTGGCGTTCTTATTGATTGATTTTCTTCAAAAAAACCATGTCTTTGATGAATTATACTTTTCAAGATATGCCATGAAGGAAGGCATGCTTTATGAATTGATGAATTAAATATTTAGATATGTCTAAATATATTTTTATATTAGGGTAAATTTAAAATATTCATGTCTGAAATATTAGAATTTTTTCAATATAGCTTGGCGATTAGGGGGCTAATTGCTGCATCGCTAGTTGGCATTATGTGCGGCCTTTTAGGTTGTTTCATTGTATTGCGAAACATGTCCTTAATAGGTGACGCACTATCACACGCTATATTACCTGGTGTTGTTTTCGCTTTTATGTTTTTTGGGTATTCGACTATGGGCTTCTTTTTAGGCTCTGTGATTGCTGGCATGATAGCAGCTGTCGCCATAACGTGGATTCAGCACAAAGTAAAAACTAAAAATGATGCCGCTATTGGAATTGTGTTTACAGCTATGTTTTCAATTGGAGTCATTGGCATTTCATGGATCAGTCGCAACAATGGCGTGCATCTAGATCTCAAAGATTTTCTATTCGGAAATATTTTAGGAGTATCTGATTCAGACTTGATACTAACTGCCATTATAACTGCTTATGTAATACTAAGTATTATTGTTTTCTATCGATATCTATTTATTACTACATTTCAGCCAACCATTGCTGAGACGATGGGCATCAGTGTTAAGACGATTCACTACTTCTTAATGTTATTATTATCATTTGCCGTAGTAGCTTCTTTACAAACTGTTGGGGTCATTTTGGTGG
>CALGNN010000226.1 GCA_937961455.1 uncultured Saprospiraceae bacterium | reverse complement strand
TCCGAACCATCAATATTCATTGTATATAATTCTAAATCTCCACTCCTCGTAGATGTGAAAACAATTTTATCACCCTTTGGTGAAACAGTTGGCTCAGCATCATAACCCGGTTCATCGGTTAATTGTTTTATGATATTACCTTCTAAATCTGCTACAAATATGTCAAAGCTTTGATAAATAGGCCAGACATAACGATCTCTGGTACGCTTTGGCTCAGGAGGACAATCATCACCCGCTAAATGTGTAGAGGAATAAACAATGGATTTATTATCAGGCATGAAATAAGAACAAGTCGTTCTTCCTTTGCCCGTACTAACCATTTGCGGTCTGTTTTCTTTTCTATATTCTTTATCTGCATCTACTACAAATATTTGGTCACAGGCTGTACCCCATCCATCATATTTGGTCTGCATGACCAATTTTTTATTATCCCAACTCCAATAGGCTTCAGCATTGTCTCCTCCAAAAGTTAATTGCCTTACGTTTTTCAAATGAACTTCTTTTTCATAGTGTTTTCTTTGCGGTGCATCTGTAGCACCATGACCATGTCCTGAAGAGGATGAATGAGAATCGGAACCATGTTTGTGTTCAGTTGATGATCCATGTGAATGGCTGTCCTTGTCTCCGCTATGGCTGTGTCCATCGCTTTTACATGATAAAATTGAACTTATTATTAGGAGACTGCAAAATAATTTTATTAAAGATTTCATTTGATTTATATAACTTTTAAAAAAGGAATAATGATTTTTACACTATGAAACTGATAATGATAAAACCTATTACAAAGACTCTCTTAACAGTCTTTTCGTTGGCACTCGTATATTCTTGTTCTACAAGTGCAAATTTTGAGTCCACAAAAGTAAGCGATTTACAAAAATTACAAAGAGATATTACGTATTTAGCTTCTGATGAACTTGAGGGCAGAGAGACTGGAACTGTTGGTGCTAAACTAGCTGCAGATTATATTTCTAAAAGATTTGTTGAATTGGGCATTAGTCCTAAAGCAGATGCTGGTAGTTTTTATCAAAAATTTACTTACAATGAAACAAACCCTCATTCTGAAGGAAGTGATAAAGAAGGTATTGTCGGATTCAATGTCATTGGCTTCATTAATAACAATGCGCCTTTAACTGCAGTTATTGGTGGGCATTATGATCATCTCGGTTATGGAGATCATGGCTCTCTCCATGTCGGAGAAAAAGAAATCCATAATGGTGCTGATGATAATGCGAGTGGCATAGCCGCTATGCTCTTGATTGCAGAACGACTCAAGGCTCTAAAAGATCCAAAACAGAATTATATGTTCATTGCTTTTTCTGGTGAAGAGCGGGGACTTTGGGGTTCTAATTTTTTTAATAAAAATCCCACTATAGATATTAAGTCTATCAATTACATGATCAATATGGATATGGTAGGCAGACTTAATGAAGAAAGAAAAATCATGTTGAATGGTTATGGTACCTCTCCGGAATGGGATGAATTGGTAAGCGAACTCAACAAGGATATATTTAATATAGTTACCTCTGATTCTGGAATTGGACCATCAGATCATACATCTTTCTATTTAAATGATATTCCAGTTTTGCAATTTTTTACGGGCCAACATGAGGACTATCATCGTCCAGGAGATGATGTCGAAAAGATCAATTGGGATGGCTTACTTGACATTGCCAATTTTATTACTGCAATGGCCATGAAAATGGATGGCAATGGAGAAGTTGATTTCACAAAAACGGATGATTCAAATACGATGTCTGCTCCGGCATTTAAAGTCACTCTTGGAGTGATACCTGACTATTTATATGATGGAAAAGGGATGCGTATCGACGGCATCAGAGAAGGAAGACCTGCTGGTAATGCTGGAATGATTAAGGGAGATATTGTAACTAAGATGGGTGACATAGAAGTCAATGATATGATGAGCTACATGGAAGCGCTAGCCAATTTTGAGGCAGGTCAGCAGACGGAGGTGTACTTCATGAGAGATGGAGAACTGAAATATGTGACGGTCTTATTTGATTAGAATCATTTAACCCATAAAGTTTTCAGAATAATTTAATTCCTTTTTTTAGTACCTGGCTTCTTGCGCTTTTTCTTCTTTTTAGAAGCGCTTCTTTTTTTACTAGAAGCACTCTTAGTTCTGGTTCCAGTGGTATTAATCCTTGGGCTTTCTTCTACTTGATTTAGTTTGTACAAAATCCCAACACCTGCATAATAAGGTAAATCATTAGATCTTGAAGGACGATCTCTGATCCGATACATTATTCCATCTAGGTAGTCTGAAAATTGTGGAAAAACTTCTGCACTTACAAACAGCTCTGTGCCTAAGGCAAATGGAAATTTTGTTTCCATACCAAAGTTCAACATGGTGGTATAATTTTGATTCTCTAAAGAGAAAACAGTTTCGAAAGTATCATCATACAAATACCTATTCTCACTGGAATAGATGGCATCATTTTCATCTAATAAATTTAGCATCGTTTTATGATAGGACATGGCTACACCGAAATGTATACTCAAGTATTTTAGGCTGAGGTATTCATCTTCTAAACTGTTCAGGAAAGGAGATATACTTATGCTAACAGCAAGTAAATCAAATCGGGTTCTATAATTGCTAAAGAGTCCAACCGATTCTGCATAAGCTTGATAATCGGGTTCTATTAATCTGCCTCCCAATCCAAATTCTGGATTTCGACTTATTTCATCATCTTCACCTCTGGCTATAGCATGAACAAATTCTGCTTTAATAAATGTAGATTTTGTCAAATGGTACCTCCATTGAATGGATCCTAAATTAGCTCCAACAATCTTGGAATCTACATCTGCTTTCATTCCAAAAATACCTGTCCCAAGCCCTAAACTTGATTGGGCCTTAAGAGAAGTAAATGACAAAATAATACAAGTGATTATGCAACTAATGACTCTCATGGATCCTATAGTTAATACTTCATCTTAAGTTAATACATAAAATGTAAAGTCAAGTAATAAAAATAGTTAATGTCAAGTGGGGCACTTTGCTTTTAGTGGCTGGTGCTTTTTAAAATTTGTATTTCACATTGATTCCCATTAATTGTATCCAGTCATTATTATTCGTCTTTTCATTGATTCTGTGATACATTTGACCATCTAGGTAATCAGAAAATGAGTTTAAAAAACTATAACTAAAATGAACATCAAAATTCCATGAATGGAAAAGTCTGGCTGATAGTCCAATTCCCACAAGCGGTTTTATGTTAAGATTATCCTGACTAAAGGTAGTCTCATATTCATTATCTAAACTGAATTTTATTCGATCCGCTGATATGGTTCCTGTGCTAAAATTATAGATGGCTCCTTGCTCATCATACAAGTTCAATTGGGTTTTATGATAGTATGCCCCACCTGCAATGTGAATACTCAGGCCTTTTAAAAAAGAAGAATTTGAGCGTGAAAAATATACAAAAGGTTCAAAATGATTTTTGACCAATAAATACGAAATAAAGGTCTTATAACTTAAATACAAACCTCCAACCACTGCATAATCTTTATAATCATCCTCAACTAAGGGACCTCTAAATGCTCCATGAAGTTTTCTTTGAGGATCAAAACCATAGGCACTTCCTGCACCAAATTCTAGCTCTATGGTATTATTATACTTAATAGGTTTATACCAAGATATTTTTCCATAATTCCAACCTTTAAAATCTGAATCTACATCAGAGGCAAGTCGCATATATCCTCCTCCTGCACCAATAGTTGTCTGAGCACGCAAACTAGAAAATCCTAAAGAACAGAGTATTAAAAGTCCCATTAGAATCTGCGTAGCCGAAGCTCTGCTATATGTTAGACAATTAGTCATTAGAAGTCATTAACAAATGCAATAAAACGATCTAATTCTTCAATGCTCGTATATATATGAGGGCTTATTCGTAATCCATTAATGTTACCATTCGTAATGCGACCAAGATGAATTTTTTCCTGGGTTAGCGCTTGATATAATCTTATGTTGTTTTTATCCTTGAATTCTAAGGTGATAATTCCGGAAGCATATTTTGGATTCGAAGTAGAATATAATTTAAAACGATTTTGCTTTTGCAATTCCTCTAGAAGGTAGTCTTTTAGATATTGGAGTCTTGCCCATTTTTTATCTAATCCAAGTTTTTCTTGAAAAGTAGTCGCTTGGATGATGGCGATTTCTAGACCAAGAGCTCTTGTACCAAGATGTTCAAATTTTTCGATCTTATCATCATGTTTAGGAGGATGGGCAAACAAGGGCCATATTTTTTGAATCTTAGATTGACGCACATATAAGAGTCCGGTGCCAATGGGAGCCATTAGCCATTTATGCAAGCTGGTGCCAAGGTAATCACAATGTAAATCTTGTACTTTAAAATCTAAGTTTCCAAAACTGTGAGCCGCATCCACTAAAACTTCTATTCCTTTTGATTTTGCAATTTTTGCTATTTCAGCGACTGGCATTATCTGTCCATTATAATTATTAATATGCGTGATATGTACCAGCTTAGTCTTTGGGCTCATGAGCCTCTTATACTTTCTTATTATTTTATTGGGATTATCAATAGGAAAATCAAGGGAAACCCATTTCAATTCAATTTTATCTCTCCTAGCTCTTTGTTTCCACGCATTAACTATTGAAGGATAGTCTCTTTCTGAAACGATCACTTCATCTCCTTGTTCTAAAGGCAAACCAAATACGATATTTTCTAATGCTTCTGTTGCATTTCTTTGAATGGCAACTTCTGTAGGATGAGCAGATAGTAAATTAGCTAAGACTTTACGCGTCTCGTCTCTTTGTTTAATTAAAGTAGACCATAAAAATCTAGATGGAATTTCGTTAGTCTTCCGATTTAATAATTCTACAGCCTCTTGTACTACAATGGGTGAAGGAGAAACTCCTCCATTATTCAAATTAACCCACTCCCCTGAAAGCCCAAATTGTTCACGAATCTCGCGCCAGAACTCCTCTTTTGATGCAAGTTCATTTGAGGAGAAATCATCGTGTTCGACTAGTAAAGCATCAAGACTATTTGATCTTGTATTTGGCAAAAAACCTTGGACTGGAATACTTACTCCAAGAAGGCCAGCCATTTTCATGAAGTCTCTTCTGCTTTTACTCAAACTATTTTGCTAGACTAAATTTAATTAAATAAGTTCTTTAAAAATCCTTAAACAAGTCGAACTTCAGTTTCTCTATTTTATCCTGATATGCATTCCAATCTCCTTTAAAAAATGCATCAATCTTGGATAAGATTTCTTCAGTCATTCTTGCTGTATTATGATAACTATTCATGGCGTTCTTTCCAGGCTTTTGTTGAGAAGAACTAATGTATCCTCTTGTACGAAAAAGATTAGCGTTTAATTTTCCAGGGTCTCTAACAATTCCTTTTTGATCAGGAGCATCCATATAATAATCCATTAAGCTGCTAATTTCTTTTTTGGTGTCTTTGTTAAGTTTTACAATTTCTTTCTTCAATGTATCTGGCAAGGTAGTCGCTAATTTATCAACCAGTGCGATGGTCTTTTTAGCCTGCTTTAATTTATCGAAACCTTCTGTTGCCCGTTTTACCAACTTATTATAATCATCCATAGCCAGAGCAACATCTCTTTGATTACTGGCAGTGATATTAGCTCTAGGGTCAGCTAAGACATTGATTTCTACAGCTTCACTTTGATCTCCATAAATCAAATGTGCCATATACTTACCAGGTAAAACATCCACACCTCCAGGCTCTCCTCTATCAGGATCTCTATCTGAACGACTGGGGAAAACTTCGCCTTTTTGATCTAATCTCCAATTAATAATATTCATTCCTTCTTTAACATCTCTCTTGATGGTACGAAGCGTGTCTCCACCAGTGTTAAGGATATGCAAAGTTATTTGTTCTTTGTCTCCCTTCTTTTTGCCTTCTTCTTTTTTAACTTCTTTCTTCATCTCTTCTTTCTTCTTTCTTTTAGAATTTTTAATGTTGGCAGGAGGCGCTGTAGTCTTAATCGCTGGTTTCTTCCAAACTTTAAATTGCGCAACTCCGGAGCGTTTATTATCACCCACAAATTCTCCTTGAGCTGCAAAGCGTATTCCGTGATAGGAACGAATATTACTCAAGTAGGCATCAACAGGCGGGAAGACGGCAAAATCATTTTGCAATACCTGACCATTGGTTCTTGCTATTTCTCTATAAGGATGCAAGTCATCGATTACCCAAAACGATCTGCCAAAGGTTCCTAATACCAGATCAGATTCTCTCTTTTGGATTTTCATATCCCTGACTTGTACGGAGGGAAATCCGTTTTTAAATTTTTGCCAACTTTGCCCATAATTTAAAGACATGTACAAGCCATCATCTGTCCCACAAAAAATCAATGAGGGTTCTTCTGGATCTTGGATGACACTGCATACAAATCCTTTCACATCACTTTGATCTACGATTCTATTAAAGCTTAGACCATTATTAGTAGAATGATATAAGTAAGGTGTCCAATTGTTTCTTCGATAATCATTCACCACAACAAATATTTCTCCTTCATTAATATCTGAGAGTACGATTTGAGGTATCCAAGCTCCTCTAGGCATGCCAGGTAATTTATCACTTAGATTAGACCAATTTTGGCCTCCATCCCTAGTGAATTGTAAATTGCCATCATCTGTCCCAGCCCAAATTTCTTTTTCATTATATGGGCTTGGACTAATGCATAAAATAGTTGTGTGATTCTCTGCCTGAGTAGCATCAATAGTCAGCCCTCCTGATTCTAATTGTTTCTGCTTGCTTGTATCGTTGGTCGTTAAGTCTGGTGATATGATTTCCCAGCTCTTACCACAATCGAGGCTTTTATGCACAAACTGACTTCCGTAATATAATCCGCAAGTATTTTTTGGATCCAAGGCTAAGGCTGCATTCCAATTGTATCTAAGATAGGTACCATCAGGATGTACAGGCTTGATGAATTCAGTCATCCCAGTTACACGATCATAAAAACTGATATTTCCTCCCTGTGACATTGCATAGCCGTATCGATTGTCGTTTGATTTTGGTGCAACATCAAAGCCGTCACCAAAATAAATTTCTTGCCAATCATAATTGCGTATTCCACCAGCTTTTAAAACATATGAAGGACCAATCCATGAACCATTGTCTTGCATTCCACCATAGATATTATATGGATAATCGTTATCAATGCTGACATGGTAAAATTGACCAACTGGAAGATTACTCACAAACTGCCAAGTCTCAGCACCATCTCTTGAAATGGCTAATCCCCCATCATTCCCATCTATTATATAAGAAGGGTCATCTGGATTAATCCAAAAGGCATGATGATCAGGGTGAACCCCATTACCATAATCCGCAATAGATCTAAATGATTTTCCACCATCTTCACTTAAGGTAACGTAACTGTGCAAATTGTAAATCCTATTTTCATTTTGAGGATCAACATATATCTCAGCATAATAGAAAGGACGGTTGCCAATATTTTTTTCACTTACAAGTCTCCAGTTCTCTCCTCCATTTACTGATTTATAAAGACCATTTACTTTTGCTTCAATGAGTGCATATACGATATTAGGTTTAGAAGCTGAAAAAGCAATTCCCATTCTACCTAAATCTCCCTTCGGCAGGCCTTCTTTACTTGTCAATTTTTTCCAATTATCCCCTGCATCATAACTGATATACATTCCAGATCCTGGCCCACCTGAATTGAAGGTCCATGGTTTTCTTCCAAACTCCCATAAGGCAGCAATAATTTTATTTGGATTTGAAGGATCTTGAACCATATCCCCTATACCTGTTTCATCATTTACATAAAGGACTTTCTTCCATGTGCTGCCACCATCTATAGTTTTAAAAACTCCTCGCTCTGCATTAGGTCCCCAAGCTGGACCCTGAGCTCCAATCAAGACCGTATTGGGATCATGTTGATTTATAATAATCCTGTGTATGACCTTTGTTTGGGTCAAGCCCATAAGCTTCCAAGTCTTACCTCCATCAATAGATTTATAAACTCCGGCTCCACTATTTTGAGAATTTCTCGGATTTCCTTCACCAGTACCTACCCAAATCTCATCAGGATTTTGTTGATTGATCTTTAATGCCCCAATAGAAAGGATATCTTGATCGTCGAATATGGGCTCCCAACTAATTCCTCCATTCTCTGATTTCCAAACCCCTCCAGAAGCAGTTCCGACAAATATTTTATCTGTATCAGACAAGTTTACATCAATCGCTGTGACCCGACCACTCATCCCGGCAGGTCCAATATTTCTTGGCTTTAAAACTTTAAAGTGCTCAAAATCAATAGTTTGAGAATAAGTATTGCCGATAGAAAATAAGCCAGCAAGCAAAAAAAGCATCAAATGTTTCATACTGTTATATAAGTGGACTGAAAATTTACCAATTATTTTAACCAAGAAGGGTAACAAAGTTCAATTTTAAGACACTATAGAGTAATCTTTATCATCCCCCTAATCCCACTAAACGCCCCCATTAATTGAAGCATTGAAGTCTACTTAAATTTTAAGTAGGCTTTTTTCGTTAAAAAGCTAGGTTTTCTTTGCAATTGTCAACATCAGCACTAATTTTGATCTTTGATGCAGTTTGTGAACCCAATAGTTCTGTGGGCGTTACTCGCCTTGATAATTCCAATCATAATTCACCTATTCTATTTTAGGAGGTTTAAGAAGGTTTATTTCTCCAATGTGAGTTTTCTAAAAGACATTAAAGAGGAAAAATCTACCCGTTCTCGACTCAGAAATCTTCTTGTACTATTGATGAGATTACTTGCTTTAGCAGCTTTAATTTTAGCCTTTGCGCAGCCTTTCATTCCAGATGGTGATGCATCGCAGCAAGGGAATAAAAGTGTGAGTTTATTTATTGACAATTCATTTAGCATGAATGCGCTAAGTCAAGACATCAAACTCATTGAAAAATCAAAAATCCGAGCGGAACAAATTATTCAAGCTTACGGGGAGGAAGACTTGTTTCAAATTCTTACTCATGACTTTGAAGGAAGACATCAAAATTTACTTAATAAAGAAGATGCGTTAGGACTGTTGACTGAAATTCAATTAAGTCCGTCCGTCCAATCGCTTTCAAAAATCATATCGAGACAAAAACAAGCTCTTGGTAAAAGTGACAATGAAGAACAAGAGATTTATATATTAAGTGATTTTCAAAATTCCATTCTAGATGACATTGAAGGTGGAGATAGTTTATTGAATATAAATTTCCTTCCATTACAGAGTGTCCAAGAAAATAACATAAGCATAGATAGTTGTTGGTTTGAATCTCCTGTCCAAATGTTGAATCAAACCAATCGATTAATTTTTAAAATTAAAAATCATGGATTTGAAGATGCAGAAAATCTTCGTCTCTCATTGCACTACGAAGATCAAGTAAAACCGGTTGGCTCTTTTAAAATTCCAGCAAGAGGAGAAATTATTGATACCATCAATTTTACTTTTATTCGACAAGGATGGCAAACTGCCCATTTAAATATTACTGATTTTCCCGTTCAGTTTGATGACGACTATTATTTTAGTTTTAATGTTGAAGAAGAGATTAAAATTTTATCCATCACTGAGTCTCGATTAAATAAATATTTGGATGCTGCTATTGAAGGTATGAACTATTTTAGTCTCAATCAGCAGAGTATCAAGAATATCAAATATTCAGAATTTGCTGATTACCAACTTATCATTTTACAGGATGTCAATACCATATCTAGTGGATTAAGTAGTGAATTAAAAACCTATATCGACAATGGAGGGAATGTTTTGATTTTCCCTTCTAAAAATGCTAGCAAAGATTCATATAATCAATTCTTAGCAAGAGTTCCTGCAAATACCCTTCAGGAATTTGACGCTACAGAGCGCACGGTGGGAGATTTAAATACTGAAGACTTTGTATTTAATGATGTATATAAAAAGGTCAATCAATCAATCAGACTTCCCATTACCCAAGGCAATTATAAAATAAGTTCATTTCCTAGTCGCGGCGAAATGCCTTTATTGAAATACAGAGATGGATCTACATTTTTAGGAAAATACAGCTCCGGAAAAGGGTTTGCATTTTTGTGTAGTGCGCCTCTTGATGAACAACTATCTGATCTCGCTTCAAGCGCTGAGATATTTGTTCCAATGATTTATAATATTGCTATCTCAAAGGGTTATGGTGATCAAATAGCTTACACAATTGGTTATGATGAACTAATTGAAGTTGACAATAAAATATCTGAAAGTGATATCGTATACAAAATGAAGGGGCCTCAAGAATTTATTCCCGGACAATTTAATGTAGGAGCTAAATTGCTTTTAGATATCAATGATCAAATTACAGAAGCAGGGATATTTGAATTAAATCTCAATGAAGAAATTCACTCAAAATTCGGATTTAACTTCAATAGAAAAGAATCAGATCTTTCTTACGCGGGCGTAGATCAATTAATGGATCGATACAGTCAAAATGCCAAAATTTGGGATGAGGTAGCCGCAGCTGATTTTGGACAAATCATAAATGAAAAGACTGGAGGGAAAACTTATTGGAGATGGTGTATTATAGGAGCATTGATATTCCTCTTATTAGAAACCTTAATATTAAGATTTTGGAAAACTTAATCAAAGTAGACTTATGCAGTTTTTAATTAAGAAAGCAAAGGTTTATTCCAAAGGGTCCATTCACGATGGCAAACAAGTGGACCTCCTAATAAAAAATGGTGTCGTAGAAAAGATAGGCAAAAATCTAAAGTCTTCAGATGCAAAAATAATCAGTTCTAAATCACTTTGTGTTTCTCCTGGATGGGTAGATATAGGCACACATACTGGAGAGCCTGGGTTTGAACACCGAGATGATTTGAGGTCTATTTCGGCAGCTGCGAGTGTTGGAGGATTTACCGCAATCTCGTGCTTCCCAAATACTAAGCCTATCGCTCATAGCATGTCTGAGATACACTACATTAAAAGTGCCAGTCAAAATCTCATCACTGATTTTTATCCAATAGGCGCAGCCACAAAAAATACTGAAGGAAAAGAATTAACAGAAATGCATGACATGCATAAAGCAGGAGCTATTGCATTTTCTGATGGAATGCATGCGATACAGGATAGCGGCATGATGAAGCGCAGTTTGCTCTATGCAAAATCTACAGGCGCTCCAATTATCAACATGCCTTTTGATCAAGGTATAGCTGGAGGTGGACAGGTTAATGAAGGTGCAGTAAGTACAAGCCTAGGAATTAAAGGCATTCCAAATGTAGCAGAAGACAACATGCTACATCGTGATTTGAGTTTATTGGAATATACTGATTCAAAAATGATTGTTCATTTAATAAGTTCAGGAAATTCCGTAGCTAAAATTAAAGAGAAGAAAAAGCAAGGGCTGCGATTACATACTTCTGTTTCATCTTTAAATTTATTCTTTACGGACGAGGAATTGGCAAATTTTGATAGCAACCTTAAAGTGATCCCTCCTATCAGAACCCAGAATGACAGATCGGCCTTGATCAAAGGACTCAAAGATGGGACCATTGATATCATAGTATCCAATCATAGAGCACTTGAAGCAGAAAAGAAATCATTGGAGTTTTATAATGCAGACTTTGGAGCCATCAATCTTGAGACTTGCTTTGCTTCTGCAAGAACTGCATTAGTTAAAACTTTAAGTGTTCAAAAATTAGTTGAAAAATTTTATCTACATACTAGAGAAGCACTCGCTATGGAAGCTTACACCATCCAAGCAGATATTGATGCAAATCTTACTCTTTTTGATCCCGAAGAGATGTGGACTTTTAATCCTAAGGAAAGCAAATCTAAATCCATAAACTCTCCTTTCTTTGGAGTTGAATTGAAAGGAAAGGTCAAAGCGGTGTTTAACAATAAAAAACATAGAATCTTCAGTTGATCTAATTAATTTTAATTTGTCGTGAAGAAATAGCATCTTAGGATAAATATTATTATTTCTAAATTATAACAACATGAAAAACGCTGGAGTAAACAATGGAGTAATCATAGGATTGGCAGGTGTAGCTTTGACTATGGTATTATATTTTATCAGCCCTAGAACAATGCTTACTTGGGCAGATTGGTTGAGCTATCCTATTTTTATATTCTTTATGTGGAAAGCTGCCAATGATACTAAGAAGGCAAATGGAGGATTCATAAGTTTTGGAGATGCTTTAGTACAGGCAATAATTGCTACAGCTATTGGAGCAATTATCATTGGGCTTTTTAGATACGTTCACTACAATTTCATTGATCCAAGTTTAGCAGATACTGCAAAAGAAATTGCTATGGAAGCCATGGATAAAATGGAAGGTTTCCTTGGTGAGTCTCAAGTAGAAGCTATGAAAGAAACCATTGAAGCAGAAGACATGAATCAAACCTTAGGCAAGTCAGCGATAGGGATTTTAGCCACTACAATCTTTGGCTCTCTAATT
The DNA here is from genome assembly GCA_937961455.1 of uncultured Saprospiraceae bacterium. Lineage (GTDB taxonomy): Bacteria > Bacteroidota > Bacteroidia > Chitinophagales > Saprospiraceae > CALGNN01. Next base: position 2,028 of record CALGNN010000226.1, on the reverse strand, counting down.
TCGCTAATCATTGCAGCTGTCGTCAAAAAAGATAATGCAGAAGTGGTATAATTTCTGTATTGTATAATAAGTTAAATTAACCTGATATGGTCTTAACTGTATCAGGTTTTATTTTTATGGATATATCAGTTGTCATACCATTATTAAACGAGGAAGAATCTCTTCCAGAACTCATCCAATGGATAGGTGCTGTCATGAAGGCAAACCAATTCAGCTATGAAATTATTTTGGTAGACGATGGTAGTACAGATCAATCTTGGAATGTCATCCAAGAATTCCATCAAAAAGAAGAAGCTGTTAAAGGAATAAGATTTAGAAGAAACTACGGAAAGTCTGCTGCTCTTTTTAAAGGCTTTGAAAAAGCTGAAGGTGAAGTAGTGATCACTATGGACGCTGACCTTCAAGATAGTCCAGATGAGATTCCAGAATTGTATAAAATGATTATGGAAGATGGTTATGATTTAGTTTCAGGCTGGAAGAAAGAAAGACATGACCCCTTCTTTAAAAATCAAACTTCAAAAATCTATAATGCCTTTACAAGATGGTTGAGTGGGATAAAATTAAATGACTTCAATTGTGGATTAAAGGCCTATAGAAAAAAAGTAATTAAAAGCATAGAAGTATACGGGGAGATGCACAGATACATTCCTGTATTAGCTAAATCTTCGGGATTTAAAAAGATTGGAGAGAAAGTAGTTAAACATCAAGCTAGAAAATATGGAACAACCAAGTTTGGCTTAGTTAGATTCCTAAATGGACCTCTTGATTTAATGTCCATTAGCTTTGTAGGAAGATTTGGTAAAAGACCCATGCATTTTTTTGGTGCAGTTGGTTTCTTTATGATCTTTTTGGGCCTGGTCATTTTAGCCTATCTAACTATTGGCAAGTTTGCATGGAATCAAGTTGGCATGACAGATAGACCTCTATTCTATTTTGGTATTTTACTATTAATAGTTGGGACCCAATTATTTGCCACAGGCTTCCTTGCGGAACTGGTTTCAAGAAACTCTTCTACGAGAAACAATTATTTGGTTGAAGAAGAAATATAGACACCAAAGCCAATAGCTAAAAATGTACAAGATCAAAGAAATATATTTCACACTTCAAGGAGAAGGATTTCATGCTGGACGACCCGCCGTCTTCTGTAGATTTTCTGGTTGCAATCTTTGGTCAGGAAGAGAAGAAGATCGGCACAAGGCCATTTGTCAATTTTGCGATACCGACTTTTGGGGAATGGATGGAATAGAAGGTGGAAAATATGCTGCAGCGTCATTAGCCGAAAAGATTGCCGAACTTTGGCCAAACAAACAAGTAAACCCTTTTGTGGTTTTCACAGGTGGTGAGCCCTTATTGCAATTGGACGATTCCCTTATCCAAGAACTTAAGAAGCACCATTTTGAAATTGCCGTTGAAACTAATGGCACCCTTGAAGCTCCATCTCAAATAGATTGGATTTGTGTCAGTCCGAAAGAAGGTACAGACATTATCGTAAAGCAAGGTCATGAATTAAAATTGGTGTATCCCCAAGGAGCTATGAATCCAGAAGATTTTATGTCTTGGGACTTTAAGCATTTTTATCTACAACCCATGGATAGCCCAGAGATTGATTTTAATACCCAATCTTGTATAGATTATTGCAAATCAAATCCACAATGGAAATTGAGCGTGCAGATGCATAAAGTGCTTAATATACCTTGATTGGTTTTTTTAGCTTTTGATTATGTACTAGAAAGAATCTTTAACCACAGACTTTATTAATTCAAATATATCTGCTGTGTTATAAAAAGCTTCTGCAGGAATTACCTTTTTAATTTTACCAGTTTGGCCCACAACAAAAATTCTAGGTGTACCCAAATCACTGGCATATGCCATTTCACCAAAGATTTTTGAATTAGGAATGATTTCAAAATCAACTGTGTAACTTTGTAAAAATTCTTCCATGTCAGCCCTGCTTTCATCACTAAAGGAGACAAAGCTGCATTCTGATTGTAATTCCCGAGCTACTCTATTGAAATCATATAAATAAGC